>CAZOSU010000120.1:0-7665 GCA_964582515.1 uncultured Acetatifactor sp.
ATGTACTATTTGTGTTAGCAGGAACTATCATTTTAAAACCATATTCAAAGCCAGCTTTGATAGTTGCATCTATACAATAATCCGTCTGCAAACCAACAATGACAATCGTATTTTCTTCTTTTTTTCTTAGGTATTCCAACAATCCCGTATCCTTAAATGAACTGTTTACATTTTTGTCAAAAACAACTTCATCATCCATAGGCTTAAAACCTTCATATATTTCAAAACCTTCATTGCCCTTTGTTAATTCATTGCCAACACCATCATCATGTCTAACAAAAATAACTTCTATATCATTTTGACGAGCTTTATGTATCAATTCCTTAACATTTGTTTCAAACAACTCAAATTGATACAAACTACTATTTGTAATAGCTTTTTGTGTATCAACAACTAAAAGTACCATATTAACCTCACAAAAATTCTTATTTATCTATTCCGTAAAATCTCCTATTTTACCCAGTAACTTCCCAATACTATGATACATTCCCGAATAAATCACAGGCTCTAGCTTCGTAAGATTTACATCAAAAGTGTCCCTGCATTCGAGCTGTTCATCTATTTGAATATTCCTTATTCTGCAGAAAAAGGTGGTAGACTCTCCTATTTCAACCAATTGAACTACCTCGCATTCATATATCCACCGACTTGACTCCAGAATAGGAACATCCACAACATCCCCCCTGCCAACATCATACAATATTCCATCTTTCTTTCCATCCTTTGCATGATGTGTTCCAAAATAGTCCATAAGTTCAACCATATCTGTACTGACAAGATTAACGCTTAGAATCCCCGTTCTAATCACATTCTGCTTGGTTCTTTTCGTACCAAACATGCTGATAGTCAGTAAATAATCGTTCTCTTTCTCATTCGTAACACTAACCCATGTAATCGGAGCAAAATTATATGTTCCATCTTCATTGTTTGTACCAATGATAAAAGCCGGTTGCACACACATTGAAAAGTGTGTTCCTATTGATTTTCGCTTTACAACCTTCATCTACTCCACCTCCTGCACTACCTGTAAATGTTACCTCAAGCCACGGAAAACCTATCACCAAAATCGCAGCGGATATAGTCCAGGTAATTAATTTCTTCAACTAATCAAGTCATTTCATACTGGCTTTAAACTAATTTTTAAGAATCAATGTCATGTTTACTTGCTAAATTCCAACCCATAAACATATTGATATCGGATATGGCATCCCTTATTCTCCACTTAAATTCCTGATTCTCCCTTAGCTCTTTTAATAAATATGGCTTAACAATCCTTTTATCTAACATTCGGTGATTTCTGGCAATGTAAGCAAGTCCTAATGCAGCATTAGCTCTTATTGCTGGATTATTATGTTCTATTAATTTCAAACAAACAGCTTGCGCTTCTTTCCAATTCTCACCATACTCACCAACTGATAGAGGAAGTAACATCAATTCATCCTCTTTTCCTCTTTCCAACCGTTCCTGTATTTCTAATTTCGATAATGGCTCTAATGGTTTGTAAACTAATTCACTCACGCTCTCTCCCCTATTTTCCTTTGCAATTTCCTCCTATACATGTAGGGCAAACTATACTCTGTTTCATCAGTATACATCTCGTCAATATATGTAGTTACTATATCCCAACCACAAGAAGGACATTTCCATCCTTGTATACAACCATCAATACACCAATTCATTTCTTTTTTGCATTTTTTACATAGCATCTACGTTTTTTCCTCCGAGAGTAAATATTCTAACCTCTCTAATATTCACTAGTCCATTTCCGGCAATTGATCTCCAATATAATTTAAATCTATCTCAAATAATGCGGTCTCAATATGTTTGGATACTCCAACTTCATATATTTCCATCCCTTTACCCTTAATCTTTAAAAAGGTATTTTCATCCCACGCGCCAACAAAACAATATTCTTTGAAATCATTGTCTAGTTTTCGTATGATAAATTCACCAATATCTTGATTAAAAGCACACTGCCAAGCGCTATCACAGCCATGAAATTCTTCCACATCGTGAAAAAGAATTACCAGTTGTCTCCCTCTCCAATCCTGAAAAGACACTTTTACTTCTTGCACGCCAATCAATACACTTTCAATATGTCCATCTTCAGCTGCAAAAGAATCTAATCTTTTAATTTTCTCTTCCATTCTTTTCTCCATGCAATTACTGCTATTAACGCCACACTCACCGTCGCCAACTTTGTCAAGATATCTCTATCCCAAAAATCCTTTTGCACACTTCTTTCAATTCTTCTTCCGTCATCTCCGTTTCATCCATATAGGGAAGTCCATCTTTGATTCCCATATGGACTTTCATCTGACCATCCAAATAGTATCCGATATATTCATAATCTACTACAGAAGCGTTGTGCAGCATATCTTCCAATTGCTTTGCTGCCTCAATGGACTTTGCATCACTGCATCCTCCTATGGCGGGACCACTGCTGCCGCTATAGGCATATATCACAACTGCATCGCCGGTTCCATCTTTCGCTGTCAAACAATAATTAAACTGCTCCTCCAAATTTTCGGTCTCATAAGTAGGTTTCCCGAAAAGACTTTGTAGCTTACCGTAATACACAACCGGTTCTTCTGAAACATGACAAATCAAAGAACTTCCTTCCGGGATAACCTCCACACTTTTTTCTAAGATAAATTCAAATACTCCTTTATAACTCAACTAATTTCCCTCCTTCAAAATAATATATATTCTCTTTCTTATACCCATACTTAGAGCCACTGACACTGATATGGGGCTCAAAGGTAAAATAATCCACATCGCCAAGGCAGGAGGTATTCCCCTTTTCGATATATATCCTGTCCTTTTTATCCTTCACGATGGAATGTCCCAGATTCCCCATAAAATCCAGATTGATAAAGCCCTTCTCCTCAATCAGATGGTTCATATGATAATAAAGCTCTTCGAAGGTGGTTCGGGGTGTTGCAAATCTAAGCAGCTCCCCATGCAAAAACTCTTCCATCTGCAAACCCTTCTTCCATTCCGCATGGGTAATATCATCCAGTTCCACTACCCCTCCATTTTGAAGAATGATTGTCCTTGCGAAATCGCCCCATATATTATCATTTTGTGGACTCAAATCAATGGTAACTATGTCATTCTGACCAACACTATAGTCACTTGTCACGTACTTTGTTCCGGAAACTGACACGGCGGTTTCTTCCCCTGCAAAAATAAATGCTCCCACATCCCAATACCAAAAGGAGTCTGCTCCTAGTTCCAGCATTTTATCTTCGCACATTTTCCGAATCTCTAAAAGATTCATCCCAGGCTTTATATGCTTCCTTGCATATTCCATGGTGTCCTTTGCAATCTTTTGTACCTGTTTGTAATCCATCCTACTCTCTCGCTCATCCGTGACAATATGCACAATTCCCTCCGGCATCTCCTGCAAATAATCCTTCAGGAATGTAGGAAAGGCTCTGTGTTTATCAAGCTCTTCTATAGGAATCCAGTGCATCTGCTCCTTCACGCCACAGGTGTAACTGTCGCTATGCAGCTCCCTACTCCCGCGTGGCTTCATCAAATAGTAAAAAGCCACCTCATGGCAATGGTTTTCTCCTAAGGTTCCACCATCCCCTTCAAACAAATTCTCATGAATCACCGCCAGCCGGTCCACCTCATAATGCACACCGGTTTCCTCAAAAACCTCCCGCACCACAGCCTCCTTGGAGGTTTCGTTCATATGTACACCGCCGCCGATGGAATACAGGTAATCATCTATTTCATTTCCGGCAAAGAGTACACAGCCCTCTTCTACGATGATAGCTGCCGCACGGTAGCGGAACCAGTTATTTTCTTTTTTGAAGCCACAATCAAAGTTCATGCATTTCTCCTTTACAAAACGGTACAATAATCTAAATAATCATCCACATTTATTTCAATAATATCCAGAGGTTTTACCACTTCAAAGCACACCCACTGGGTACCCATAGCATGAACAAATGACTCTCCATCCAGCACATAAAGATATCCTTTACCACCATAGTTTGGATGTCCCTTCTTAAACACCATCTTTTCCCCATGCTCCGGCATCATCTCACGATCCACTTCTCCATCTTCGTCAGGCACAGCTCCTAAGGCAAAGCAGATAGCCATTGCTTTACTTGTTGTGGCATAGACTGCATTTTGGCAACCTTCTTCAAAGCCAATGTCATAGGCTTGGTGTGGAATTAAGGTATCATACCTCTCTGTGCTGCCATGATATAAAATCATTTTATTGTCCCTCCTACAAGACACTCATTACCTGCCGATACTTTTCTTCATAGTACTTCCGACTTTCCTCAGACAGTTTATGAAAGCTTCGCTCCAGCTTTCCCTTCACAAAGGAAACTCCTTCTGCAATACTCATCTGCCGCTCTACATATGCCAAATACAAGAGGCTGGGAACACTGTCAAAATGAAAGTACCTCTTTCTGCAAGTACTCTAAAATGTCAGTTCGCATATTCCCCCCTTTATTAATCCAAGATTTTCCTCAATTCTTCTTTCCCATTGGCGTATGAATCGTTAACTTCCTTATACAAGTTGTTATAAAACTCCACCGCTGCCTGTCGCCTACCCATGGCAAGCGCAGTAGCTTTGGTGGTATAAAAGCTATCGTACACATTCTCCAACTTGTATTTATATTCGCGAAAGAAAATTGCAATATTTCTTGCATTTTCCAAGCTGACAGAAATTCCCTTATTGGCAAAACACCACTGAAAAACCTCTGTCATATTTGGCTCAAAGCATTGATTTTCTGCACTTTCTTCCATTTCCCGACACCTGCCTCGAAAAGCTTTCTTTAAATCACCCTTGTCATAATATGCACCGTAAGATGCATAGATTTCCGTCATTTTCTTCCACAGATAGGGATTCTCCTCATTGGTATGAATATCTGCCAATGTGCCATATAAATCAAAGATGTAGTTATCATACATTCTATACACCAGCCTCTTGCAGGAACGCCTCCATCCGATTCATCCGGGCATAGAACTGCTCATAAAAATCTGCCTCACTATCATAAGGGGATAAATAGAACATCTGTAGCACCACCATGTTCAGCTGCTTCACCATATTCTCATCTTCTATGGCAGCGAGCACCTCTTCCATTCGATTTAGGAAATAATGCCACTTCACATGATAGGCATGGTTCTCCTTCACCTTAGGCGTATCAATCCATTTGTCAATCTTTACCTTGGTGCGGTTCCCCTTGGCACACTCATTCACCTGTAAAATGTACTTGTAGTCCCCGTCTTCATAATATCTTCCCAAAGGAAACAAACGGCAGATGCCGGGACGATGTATATGAATGCTGCATCTACCTTCTTCATTTAAGAAGATACATGCCTCGCTGTCCTTCTGCATGGCGATATTGGGCAGAATCACACCGTCCACCACATGTAGCTCCACAGCTCCCTGCAAAAGCTCCTCTGCACTTTTCCCAAGTCCGGTAGTCAGACGGTATATATCCAGCGGGTCCAAAATGATGGATTCACCCATTCCCCGGCAGCAGGCCGAGCAGCCCTGGCAATCATTGCAGCCAAGCTTTGCCATATCATTTTCTGTATACAATTTTCCATCGGAAATCTCTGCCAAATTTACATTTCGCCTCATGCTTCGTTCTTACCCTTTCTCTAGCCTTTCATCAGTTCCAGGCCTGCTCATATACTCTCAAAATGGCTCTACAATTCTCATAATTCCACCAAGACCCAATCCATTCAAAAAATCAAAAGAAAATCCTCTTAAATCATCACCATTTTGCTCTAAATCACTAAATTATTTATAGAGACCCTTTTTTTCTTTTTCCACAGGGTCTCTACAACACTTCTCTATTCTCAGCGCACTTTTCTGCTCTAGAACCATGAATTAATGCCATATTACAACTGTTTCAGGGTCTCAGTAAAAAAATATAACTTTCAGAGCCACTTTCACCTTATCAAGCATACATTAATAATCCATCCGCCCCTAATATCTCAAATCCTATTGATGATACTGCCACCACTGAAGGTTAAAATTTCCCTCCGCAACTACTATCTCTTGGGCCTCCTAAATTGACCGAACCAGTCCGGCACACATATCGTTTTTTACTCATGACACCCACGTCACAAGAGCTGGCAAACCCGCATAAAACCTAGATAAACCTTGATAAAACCTGATATTCTTCCTCTGTCAGATTCATGATTCCGCCGTGTCGTTTTAAGGTAACACCCAGGTCAAATTCCTCATCGGAAAGCACCTGGAATTCTCCGGATGCCAGATTATCCGTCACCATGGGCAGATATCCCTTATGGGTTGCAAAGCGGTCCACAATCAGGCACCACTTCTCTTCTCCATTTAACTTGAAGATTTCCGGGCCTTCCACGCCATAGATGCCATCCAAGGTCTCTGATTTCACCTCCGTAAAGCTCTCCGGCTCCAAATCCTTACCAAAATCCACACGGATATATTTGGTAGTCTCGTCCTTGGAATAACGATAATATCCCGCCTCCGTACCGATGATGGTGGTATCAATCACATGATTGTCTCTCTCAATATAGATTTCCGCCTCTGTAAAGGTCTTAAAATCCTTTGTATAAGCCCTGTAGATGCGCTGTTTGGGCTCTTCTCCTTCATTTTCCACAGTCATGGATGCCCAAAATACCATGATAGCATCCTTTTTCACGTCGTATACGGCCTCAGGAGCCCATACACAGCCTGCCCCCGGGATTCCCACGGTCTTAGCCACAGGACCCTCCCAATGGGCCAAATCGGAGCTTTCCCACACAAGCAGGTCCCTGCTGCCCTCATACTGTGCCACATGCCAGCCCTTTCCAGCTTCAATCCGAAGGTCTGTGGCAATTAAATAGTATTTTTTCTCCCATGGAGAACGAATGATAAATGGGTCTCTGGCACCCGCTTCCCCGATTTCAGAGTAAAGCATGGGCTTACCACCATTTAAATCCTGCCAGTGCAGTCCATCACGGCTAAGAGAAAAATACACCTGCTCCCCATCCTTCTGCTCTCCGATAAAATGCACAAATAAATATCCTGTATAGTCCATATGTAATCCTCCCAATGTATTCCTAAATATAAAAAGGCTGAGCAGATTTCTCTACTCAGCCTATTATATCACATATTTGGTCACATAACTATTCGCAAAGCAAAGGGTTATGTGCAATTATGAACTAGTTAGCAGCAACTGCAGCCTTTAACTGCTCGGTTAATGCAGGAAGAACCTTATTTAAGTCACCTACGATACCGTAATCAGCTACATCGAAGATAGGAGCGGTCTCATCCTTGTTGATAGCGATGATAACATCTGACTCCTCCATACCAGCTACATGCTGGATTGCTCCGGAGATACCGATTGCAAAGTATACGTTAGGACGAACGGTCTTACCGGTCTGACCTACCTGAAGATCCTTTGGCTTCCAGCCAGCGTCTACTACTGCACGAGAGCAGCTTACGGTAGCGCCAAGAACCTCTGCAAGCTCCTCTAATAACTTGAAGTTCTCAGCAGAACCAACACCACGACCGCCGGAAACTAAAATCTTAGCATCCATGATATCTACGGTATCAGATACAGCCTTAACTACCTCAAGAATCTCTACATACTTGTGGTCAGGAGTAAATCCCGGATTGTACTCAACCACGTTAGCCTTCTTACCAGCTTCCTTCGCACGCTT
>CAZOSU010000121.1:0-2174 GCA_964582515.1 uncultured Acetatifactor sp.
TCTGCACTCTAACTTAATGGCACTGCACTCCGCGAAAACATTATGTCCCCATATCTCATGCCCCTGCACCTATAGTTCGTTTTGGAACAAATATCGGGCGCAATTTTGAATCAATCGGGTATAGGAAGAGTCCTGAAATTTTTCTGCCGTATGCCCGGGGGTGAGGAAAATAATCTGTCCTGCTCCAAAGTGCTTTTTCCAGCCGGCTGGGTATGTCTCCCCTCGATAGAGATACTTCATGAAAATGTCCTTATCATCGTCCTGCAAGGCAAACTGGTAAGGTTCTTCCATTAGCGTAAAATCCGTACATCCTTCCGTAAGCTCACCTTTCTCCAATACAAAGGTAATTTCCTCCTGAGCGGGATGGGTAAGGAATTTGCCCCCCATCATCACCTTTAGCTTCTCCTGCAATTGCAGACTGATACCATTATGCAGGGCAAGCATTTTTCCACCCTCCTGCACGTAAGTATGTAAGGCATCCGCTGCGCTATCGGGTATCTTATTGTTCCAATCATCCCAATAGGAAATAAAGCCGTCATAGGTACCCACATTACAAAGCTCCCACACGTCATCCGTGATAACAAATTCATACTCCGGCAGAATTCTTTTCAGATAATCATCCACTCCTGTCAGGGGATGGTACATAGCATCCTCATACATTCCCAGGACCAATATTCTCTTCATCTCAATTCCTCTTACCATGGCAGTCTCTCCCCATAAAGGTTAATGTATAATGGCTTTTCCTCCACCGGAAGCTCTGTATCCAATACCGTATACAAAATAGTCTCCGATGCCTCTTCCGGAGTCAGCTTGGCTGTGGTATCCAAATACCCTCTCATATAAGTGGCCATATGTCCGGGATGCATTACAATCAGCTTTCCGCCCTCCTTCTTTATGTTATTATAAGCAAGGACGGACTGCATATTAGCAGCTGCCTTGGACATACAGTAGCCAAACCAGCCCTCACGCCAGCAATCCCCCATACTTCCTGCCTCAGAGGAGATGTTCAGAATGGTCTTACGTTCACTTCTCATCACCAGCTCTGCCAGCGCATTGGTCACACGCAATGTCCCCACTGCATTTACATTAATGACTTGTAGAATCTCGTCATAGTCCAGCTCCTCCCCCAGAACCTTGTCCATATCACCAAGTATTCCCGCACTATTGATTAATAAATCAATCTGTGGAACAAAAGCAGCCACCTTTTCCTTCATGGCAGTCACGCTGTCATCCTTCCCGATGTCCAGCTCCACGATACGCAGGCGTTCTTCGTAATTTTCCAGCAGGGCGTCCACCTGCTTTTCCTCCGGGTTCAATCTGCAGGCCACCACAAAGAAGCCTCTTTCCAGCAAGTCCTTCACCAGTGCCAGACCAAGGCCGTGATCTGTGCCTGTTACAAGTGCGTACATCATATACATTTCCTCCATTCTTGTGCAATCCCACTATATAGAAAAAAATAAGTCCACAGTATTCTTAACTGCAGACTTATTCCATAATATCTTTAAATGCTTACCCACGCTGTAGTAATTCCTGCTCGGCCTCAGCGTACTCCTCCTCTGTGTAATCTAAATCGAGGATAGCTTCCTTGCAATAACCTTTCTGAATCATTTTTATTATTTTTTTACGCATCGCTTCATCAACTGCCTTTTGTTCATATTGCTTCATAATCTCACACACAGCCTGTACGCCTCCTTCCGTTTCCTTTAACCGTTTCACCTCTGACGACAATGCCGGAAATTTAGGATTCTTCACCTCCTTTTTGGTGAAGCACGCCATCAACTCCGCAATGTCCGTCCCATCATCAATGACAGTATTTACAAAAATCTCATGCAAGCCATCCTCGATGATTTCTCCTGTCTCTCTCAATACCTTCTCAACATGATAAATTGTCTTATTTCCTTTCAGAAAATCAAATTCAGAAATATAAACAATGTAGAGCTCCAGTATCTCCTCAAAATTGATTCCGGGGTCTGAGTCCCTAACAGTGATACTTGCTGCATTAAATCTTGCACGCTTCAAATGATTGTCATTATTGGAACGTTGTACCTCGATGTTACACTTTGTTCCATTTCCCAACTGACACAAGGCATCCAGTCTCACAGAGCGACCATATATATTACGCTCATCCGATTGTGTTATCACACTGGTCACCACCAGGTTATCATCCTCCATGA
>CAZOSU010000121.1:2274-7633 GCA_964582515.1 uncultured Acetatifactor sp.
GATTCTTCACCTCCTTTTTGGTGAAGCACGCCATCAACTCCGCAATGTCCGTCCCATCATCAATGACAGTATTTACAAAAATCTCATGCAAGCCATCCTCGATGATTTCTCCTGTCTCTCTCAATATCTTCTCAACATGATAGATTGTCTTATTTCCTTTCAGAAAATCAAATTCGGAAATATAAACAATGTAGAGCTCCAGTATCTCCGCAAAATTTTCTCCGGGATTTGAATCTCTCACAGTGATACTTGCTGCATTAAATCTTGCACGCTTCAAATGATTATCACTATCAGAACACTGCACCTCGATATTGCACTTCGTCCCGTTTCCTAACTGACACAAGGCATCCAGTCTCACAGAGCGACCATATATATTGCGCTCATCCGATTGTGTTATCACACTGGTCACCACAAGGTCGTCATCCTCTAAAATGGTTCGTAACATTTCCTGGCATACCGCCGGATTTTGTGCCAGGACCTCAAAGAATACATCATCGATTGGTCTGAAATTTCTTACTTTTTCCCTTTTCTGCTCATTTGTAAGCTTCATTTACTCAACTCTCCCTTCTGTATATGGCACCATCCTCCATATGCACCGGAAAGTTTTTGTCAAAATATCTCCTATAGTTTATCTACAAATAAATTTCTCCCACTCATATTTTACTCTTTGTAAATTTATATGTCAATCATACAATATCAGTTACTCACAACACCAAAAAAGCGCATTGCATAGCCCGCAAACCATACAATACGCTTTTCCTCTTACATCACTTAGTAAATCTCATATTCCTTCTCATCTCTGATAAACACAGGAATAATTTCAATGGGTGCTTCCGCAACTACCCTCTGGCCACCTTCATATACCTTACCGGTATAGGCTTCCTTCCAGGTAGCTCCCTTAGGAAGATATACTTCTCTTTCACGGATACCCTCCTCCATTACCGGAGCAATGAGAAGGTCCGGTCCGAACATATAAGCATCCTCCACATTCCAGCTTTCCTTATCCTCGGAGAAATCGAAGAACAGCGGACGCATCACAGGACTGCCGTTTTCGCTGGCAGTCTTCATGCACTCACGGATGTAAGGACGAAGTCTCTCACGGATAAATAAATATTTGGTAAGGATTTCATAGTTTTCCTCGCCGAAGCTCCATACCTCGTTGTCCTGTCCGGAGGTTAGCTGACGCACATTATTGATAAATTCCTGCTCTCTCTCGTACCAAGGTGAACGTTCCCCATGCATACGGAATACCGGGCAGAAAGCTCCCCAGGCAAACCATCTGACTAGCAGCTCCTGAAAATGCTTATCCTGAATATTACCACCCAGGAAGCCGCCGATATCGGAGGTCCACCATGGAATACCTGCGGTACACATATTTAAGCCTGCCTGCAGCTGCTCCCTCATGGAGCGGAAGGAGGAATGTACATCTCCCGACCAGGTCAGTACGCCATATTTCTGGCTGCCTGCCCATGCACAGCGCACAAGGCTTAAAATCTCGGTTTCACCTGCTGCTTTTAAACCATCATAAAATCCCTTTGCATAGCCCACCGGGTAGGTGTTGGTACACTGAAGTGCCGGCCCTGCATAATAGCGGTAGTTATCAAAATCATAGGGACCATATTCCGGTTCTGCCTCATCCAGCCAGAAGCAGCGAATACCCTTTTCATAATAATTTTTCTTACAACGGTTCCATACAAATTCCTGGGCACCGGGATGGGTAGCATCATAGAACACAGTATTGCCCATCCATGACATATGATAGGACATACCTCTGTCCGCCGTTACCAGATATCCCTTTTCGTTCATCTCTCCATAGTTTTCACTGCGCTCATCAATGGTGGGCCATACGGACACCACGGTCTCGATGCCCAAATCCTTTAACTCCTTTACCATCGCTTCCGGGTCCGGCCAGTCTCTGGGCTCAAATTTAAAGTCACCCTGCATGGTCCAGTGGAAAAAGTCCACCACGATAGCATCCATAGGAAGTCCACGCTTTTTGTGCTCTCTTGCCACCGCCAGAATCTCCTCCTGATTGCGGTAGCGTAATTTACACTGCCAGTAGCCAAGGCCGTACTCCGGCATCATAGGTGTTCTGCCCGTAGCCGCACTGTACTGCTCCTCGATTTCAAAGGGAGTATCCCCGGCAGTAATAAAGTAATCCAGCTTCTTACAGCTCTTTGCATACCATTCGGTCTTATTGGTGGCAAAGGTAGCAGTACCGATGGCAGGATTGTTCCAGAAAAAGCCGTAGCCACGATTGGAAATCATAAATGGTACGCTGGCCTGACTGTTACGGTGTGCCAGCTCTAAGGTTGCCCCCTTCTTGTCTAAGTGTTTATCCTGATACTGCCCCATACCGAAGATTTTTTCATCATCATATGCCTCAAAGCGCATGGTCAGCTCGAAATCGGTGGAACCCTGAATGGGCTTTAGCTCTCTGGCGTCGATACGGATGGGCACGCAGTAACGGTTGATGCGGTTACGGTTTCTCCAATACTCAGCAGTAAGGAGCTCCCCCTTTTGGTTATAGTAGCTAATCCAGCCCTCAGGATTGATAACTGCGGTAATCTTTCCATTCCTTACGGTATACTGCTTTCCGGTGGAATGATAATGGGCATACTCTTCAGACGCATACCAAGGGTCGGTGGTATCCAGCTCCTCCACGCTGATATCCAGTGCGCAATCCTCCACCTTCTCGGTAAGAGCCCAATCGTTCTCATCCATCTTAGACTCCCCGGTCATGCGCACGCGGAAGCTGTTTTTTCCCCATGGCTCCAGCCACAGAGTCTGCTTGCCATTTGCAATAATCACCTTATTGTTCTCTGTAAAAACTGTCATAATGGTCTCCTTTTCCTTCCGTCCCCAGGCGGCAAACACATATATTCCACTTTGGGGCACGCTCTCGCTAGATTTCACACGTAGCGGATGCTAAGCTCGAAAGTACCTCGCTAAGCACCGACGCGCTCAAATTACCCCTAAGTGGAATATATGTGTTTACCACCTGGGGACTACGTTACGGTCAAACCTTACTTAACCTCTTCTCCATACAACACGCCTCTGGAGCCTGTAGCAATAAAAAATCTGCCAAATACCCTCTTGTCTCCGTCGCAGCTGTTGATTTCGCCGTACATCTGCTTTTCGGTGTTGATGCGTACATAGGTCTTACCCTCGTCCAAGGTTCGATAAAAACCATAAATACCATCAATACTTCCTACCACATAAAGCACCTTGCACTCTGTGAGGTAGTCACCACCTTCTCTGCCAAGTCCAAGACCAATGCGGTGAATCACGTCACCTTCCTGGCTCAGCTTATTTATGACAATGCTGTCATCTTTCTTGTTATAAACAAACTTCCATAGTCCATGCTCGCCCAGTGCCATGTAGAATACACCGCTTTTTCCGGCTTCGCCACGTACCTCGGTCTTGTTCGCCGTATCAATCAGACCGAAATCTGCTGCCGGAAAACCGGGCACTTCCTTCTCATGGAAGCTTACACCTCCATCTTTACTTATGTAAACCTTACCATTCTCGTCAAAGCCATAAAACAGCCCAGCATCCATACGGTCAGAATACGCCTTGAAATAGCCCTCCGTGGTCTGCTTTCCTTCTTTGTCGTAAATGGTCACCTGTGCAAAGCTCTTTCCGCCATCCCCACTATAAATCACCAAATCCTTGGGCAAACGGATGATGTCTGCCACGGACCACACGATATTTTCTCCGTTGGGCGACATAGCAACCCAGCCCGCATTTACATTGGGCTCCTCAATCCAGTGCAGGTACTTATCCAATCTCTCGCTGATACCAAAGGGCATGGGAATTCGTTCATAGCTTTCATATCCATCCGTAGTACGAATGAGACCACCCTTGGTCTTGCCCTTCCAGTTCCCGCGTGCCGTGATGATTGCCAGCTTCTCGTTCTCATCGGACAAATCCGCATTGATACAGGTAATGTAACGATTGCCTTCTGCATCCGCAAAGGAATTCTTACAAGGCGTATCCAAATCTTTAAATGCAAAGCCTCCCAAATCGCCCACGATATCTACCAGCTTTACCTCGCCCTTTAGCGGCGCATACACGTTGAGATGTACGGTTTCCTCGATACCATCACAGAAGTCATGATATGCCGGATTCTCCGATAACAGCGCATCTGAGGTAAACACTCCGGTGCCGGAATTGAACCACACCTTATTGGGATTGAATGGGTCTATTTTGATATCACTGAGCCAGTGCAGCAGACAATGATTCCCATTGTGCTCCGGTCTCATATAGGAGGTACGGAAATAGATACCGCCCACCTCCAGGCCATTTAAGCTGACACGCCAGGTATTACCATAATCTTCGGACATATACACACATTCCGCTCCCAGCTTCTCCTTGCAGAGGCTGGAGCAAACCAAAAGTCCCGGTTTTGCCGGACAAGAGCATACACCGCCGAAGCCATAATTCAAATACTCAGTAGTTCGCGTTCCATCTTCTCCGGGGGTAATATCCGTGTATCCGCAAATCCTCCCATCCGCAAATTCGTAGCGAAGCACCTTACCGCCAATCACGTCTCCCGTATCGCAGCTGTAGCCCAAATCCACAATGTAGTTCCATCTGCCGGTACATCCAAAAGTCACATACAGATAGGTTCCGTCATAGTCATATCTGGCAGCAACCAAACCGTTCATCTTGGAATCTTCCACAATCACATTCTCCGGCTGCATCAGCTTCTCAAAGCTTAGCCCACCATCGTAGGATACATACAGGCTGTGACCACGCAGAGAATCGTCTGCTCTGGTAGTATATCCGGCAGTTCCCACCACCAGCGTCTTTGAATCCTCAGACACCCACACAAAAGTGGTATAATCCTCAGGCACCGGCAGCTTTTCCCAGCTTTTTCCCCTATCCGAGGACTTAAGCAGACCGCCCACCTGGGAGGCAAAATATAAGACATCACTGTCATTTTTATCCACTACCAGACGATATCCCACACCACGGCCGCTTTGGTTCCCATGCACCGTCGTCGGTATTACTTCCTTGGTAAAGGTCTCCCCATAATCCTCGGAAACACTTAAAACTCCTACCCCTTTATTCCAGATGCCGCTGGCAATATAAAGTCTTTCCGGATGCTTCTCATCCAGTCCCAGCGCTATGGGATAGGTCTCCTCCAGCTGCTCCCCGGTCACATGCTCAATCAGACTCTTCCAGCGATTCTTCTCAAAATCAAATCGGTACGTACCCCCGATATCTGTGCGGGCATAGAGCACATCCTTCTTCTTGGGATGATACATGATACCCGTCACATAGCCGCCTCCGGGAATGGGGGCATTTTTATATTCATACTTTACTTCTCCGGTAATACGCATGGTAAACCTCC
>CAZOSU010000122.1:0-7566 GCA_964582515.1 uncultured Acetatifactor sp.
AAAGCTGAGATATGTCGGATTTAATACAATGGAGGTATCCATTAAAGCTCAGCAAGAAGCAACACAGACAGAAACATTGGAAGAAAGTGATGATAAGAGTAGCGCAGATACTAAGGAGGCTGGTAATGCTGATACAGGTGAAACTACAGAAACAGAGGATGATAATCCAGAACTTGTAGATGGTATGCGCCCGGAGTTTAAGGAAGCAATGGATAGTTATGAAGCATTTTATGAAGCTTATTGTGATGTTATGAAAAAGTATTCAAACAATCCTACAGATTTATCTATTTTTACGGAGTATACAAAGCTTATGGAACAATCCGTAGAAATGAGTGCAAAGTTTGAAGCATGGGACGAGGATGAGATGAATGACGCGGAGCTAAAATATTATTTGGAGGTAAGTGGACGCGTTACACAGATGATGCTTGAAGCGAGTTTGTAAATTTGAAATAGCAATATACTAAAAGGTGGCATGAATATTTTATGTTCGAAGGCCTATATGCTTTTATCCATCCCCCACGCCCCGCTCCGGGCTTCGGAGCGGGGCGTGGCAGTGGAGATTTGACTTTCACTGCACAGAGGAGCCGGAGAAGGAGCGGATACAGGTGATTTTGCGAGGAATTTAGCCGGAAATGGGGCGTGGAACAAGGGAAAATTTGCATACGCCCTGTGGCGTAGTCGGGACGGTATCCCTGCATGGAGAAATCGCAGGAAGATAGAGTGAATGGATAAATTCGCGAAATTTACAAGCCCTCTTATTGCAACTAAATTGTAGCAGTCTAAAGGAGGAAAACAACATGAAAACATATTTACCGGCATCGAAATGGTCTCAGACCTTCAATTTCACGGAGCAGGAGTTCAACGAGTGCTTGGAGGAGTTGGGGCTTCAGAAGCGTGTTTCGGCGAAAGGGGGCGCGTGCTTTGAGGTCACCGGGCGTGGGGCGCGGCACAGTCGTATGTCTCGCAATCCGCTCCATAGGGTGATACTTTGGGACTTCGACGCATTTTTTCAAGCGGTGAAGCTGAAGGGGAAGAAGTCCGGGGAGTACCATTATTGCGATAAGTGTGGGGACTATATGAGTGACCAGCACGGCTTTGAATTCTCCATGAAGAAATGGGTGTGTAAGAAGTGCGGTTATGTGAATGAGCTGGAGTATAAGCGACCGGCTGGTGTCATGGAAGCGACTATGCCCAAAGAGGGGAAGTCAATGGAGAGTATCTGCCAGAAGTGCCCGACCTGCGGGCGTAGTGCAGAAAGTATCGACGAGCTGCAAGCGATGTTTGGATTTCAGAAGGATGAGAGAGGGCAGATTGTGGCGAGAGAAGTCTGCAAGAGCTGTAGCGGAAAGTAATTTTCCGAAGGAAAGCAATAGGGAAAAGGTGTCATGCGGTTTGCATGGCACCTTTTTTGTGAATGTTTTTTGAAAAAATATTGAATAAATCACAAAATTAGTCTAGTATAAAAGGAGAAAAATAGCGGTGACAAAATGATATAAAAAATGTACGTTAGGAGAAAAGAAAATGGGGATTGAAACTGCAAAAACTCAAAACTTACTGTATCATTTAACGAAACTTAGTAATTTGGAATCTATTGTAAAATATGGTATGCTACCGCGACGAAGAGTGCAGGAGCAAGGACTTCATTTTGGAGATATTGCCGATTCGGAGATTATATCGAAACGACAAGAGCTTGGTTTGGACAGTTATACACCATTTCATTTTCATCCATATTCTGCGTTTGACGTTGCTGTAAAGCACAAATATGCAGATGAGGACATGATATATCTATGCATTACCAGGAGAAAAGCGCATAATGAAAATTATAAAATTTTACTGCAACATCCACTTTCCGAAAGTGATTGTCAGTTGTATAATTATGAGGACGGGTTTGAGAGAATTGATTGGGTTACATTACAAGAAAAAAACCGGACTGATAATTATGCAAGGCAGGTAAAGATGGCAGAATGCCTTACGGATAACACAATTCATATTGAGGAATTCTTCTGTATATACGTTAAATCTGAGCGTGTAAAGAATGAAGTTATCAAAATTTTGCGGGACAATGGAGCCATCTTTCCATCAGCCAATATATACGAACGAGAGATTTGGTTCAATGTTTAAAGTGAAATGAGAGGAGGTAGTCATGATAGAATTTGTTACTGGGAATCTTTTTGAATCAGGAGCTGATTGCCTCGTAAATACGGTTAACTGTGAAGGATTTATGGGAAAGGGTATTGCATATCAGTTTAAGATGCGCTTTCCTCAAAATAATCTTGATTATGTTAGAGCATGTAAATCAGGAGAATTGAGAATAGGCACCATTCATTATTATAACGAAGATGGAATCTGGGTAGTGAATTTTCCAACGAAAGATAAATGGCGGGAAAAATCCAAAATAGATTATATTGAAAAAGGATTGGATTTGCTTGTTGAGTTTATTAGTGAGCATAAACCTGGAAAAATTGCTATTCCACCATTAGGATGTGGGAATGGTGGTCTTGATTGGAAAATTGTAAAAAATATCATTATCAATAAATTGGAGGGGGTCGGGCAGGAGTATACTTTTTTAGTATATGAACCTTCGATTTCCTATCAAGCAATACCAAAGCAAGCACCTGATATAAGTGTTTCAGGATTGGCATTATTACAGATTAGATTACATCTGGAAAAAATAAGTGCCTTAAGATTGCAAAAAGCAGGGTATTTTACAAATTACTTTTTGGAAGAAGAGTATTTTAAATTTGATAAATGGAAATATGGGCCATATGCACATTCCATAGATATTGTAGCGAAATCTTTGGGTGAATATCAAAAATATTATGGTTTGACCAATTCACAAGATACGTATGACCAAATATACAAAGTAATATGTAGTAAAAAGACAGAGGAAAAGCTGGCAAAATTACTCCCGGCAATTACGAAAGCAACATCCTATGTTAATCAAATATCAACAGATAAAAAACTGGAGGGAGTTGCTACCGTTCTATTCATTGTTCAAAAGAATAATCAAATTTCAGAGGATAACATTATTAAGTATTTTAAAGAATGGTCGGAGGATAAGGCGAAAAGATTTGCTAAAAGCTATATAAGTGAATGTATAAACTATCTGGTAGAAACAGACATAATTGCAAAGGATGTTTGTGGAAATTATGAGGTTTCTGCAAATATGTGGAGGTAACGGAGGTGTCATGCGAGAGCATGGCACCCACTTTTTTCTTGGGAATGCCGGATTTGTTACGTTTGGCGGTATGAATCATCTTCTGCAAAAGGGTATGCATTGGTTTATGCCATGTAAGATGAGGCTCATTACAGGTTCCTTTGTTGCTAAGAGACGGGATACCCTTTTTGGCGGGGGTGTGAACAGTAACCGGTTTTCGGTATCCATCCATTTGAGGGATATAAATGGGACAAGTTCTCCTATATACTCCTATTTGTAAAGGAAAAACAACCTACATAGGAGGGCAAATATATGGGAAAGATGAAATTAAGAAAAGGCTTTGTAGCAGTGGTGCTTACTATGGTATTAATTATGGCGCTCATTCTTTTCTTTAGCGGGACGGTATCCAGCCAATCGGAGGGAAGTGTCATTGTTTCAGAGGAAGCGTACATTCAGTTAGAAGGGGAATATGTGCAGCAGCTCCGCACCATCTTAAAGGAAGAGGGCTATGAGAATTGCGGAATTAATCTGACCCGCGTGGTGGATGCAGAGGGAGAGCGGGCATATAGTATTGTGCTTCATCATAAGTACCTGAAAAAGCTTTCCGAGAATCAGCTGCAGGGACTTTTTGCGGAGCTTTCCGGTGCAGCCTTTCAGTTTTCCAATTGTAGCTTTGCTTTTCGGATTGATTAATGAAATCTTCATAAAACCTTAATCTTTTGCCATGATTTTGGACATGACAAGTGGGCAAAGGGAAGTTATAATGTACATAGCGTTCAAAGGCAAGCACTTTTATGGTTGAATTTGCATATCAAGCCTGCCTGTAAGTGTGAATGCTTCTGAACAATCCCATAGAAAGGACGATATCCATATGTCATTTATGCCCAAGGCGCAGGAGATTTATAAGCATTTCAAAGGAAACCTATACCAGATAGTGGCGGTAGCAGCCCATACGGAGACGGAGGAGCAGCTTGTTATTTATCAGGCGATGTATGGAGATTTTAAGATATATGCAAGACCTCTTCACATGTTCACCGGCAAGGTGGATAAGGAGAAGTACCCGGAAGCAGCGCAGGAGTATCGTTTTGAATTGCAGGGACGTGTGGGAGAGAGCCCGGATAGTGCCGGGAATGCAGAAATAGAAAAGGAAGTTTCAGTGGAGGAGGCACCCGGGACCCCGGCATGGGAAAATGGGGAGCCTCAGATAGAGCCCATGGTGCTGGAGTTTTTAGATGCGGCAAGTCACGAGGAGCGGCTGAATATTTTAGCGGCGCTGCATCATCGGATTACGGATTCCATGCTTCTGACCATGGCTATAGCGTCAGATATCGAGTTGTCCGAGGGCACCACGGAGGAGAAGTATGAGGAGCTGAAAAACTGCCTGCTGACCTTGGACAGATATGAGATTCAGCGGTTAAAGTAGTATGAAGTATAAAAATATTGTAGAAGGAACCTTTGTGGACCGTCCCAATCGTTTCATTGCTCATGTGGAGATTGGCGGTAAGGTAGAGACGGTGCACGTGAAGAATACAGGCAGATGCCGGGAGCTTTTGCAGTCAGGGGCAAGGGTGTATCTGGAGGAAAGCGACAATCCTGCGCGGAAGACCCGGTATGATTTGGTGAAGGTCATAAAGGGTGACCGCCTTGTGAATATGGATTCCCAGGCACCCAATAAGGTGGTGCAGGAGTTTGTAGAACAAGAACGGCTGTTTAAAGATGTGACAAAGCTTCGCCCGGAGACCACTTATGGGAAGTCAAGGTTTGACTTCTATGTGGAGGCCGGCGGTGAGAGGATTTTTATCGAGGTGAAGGGAGTAACCTTAGAGGAGGATGGTGAGGTACGCTTTCCCGATGCTCCCTCGGAACGTGCGGTGAAGCATGTGGAAGAGCTTTTGGCAGCGAAGAAGGACGGCTATCAGGTCTATGTGATTTTTGTGATACAGATGAGTGATGTGAAGTATTTTACGCCCAATGACAGGACCCATCAGGCCTTTGGCGATGCCCTCCGAAGGGCGGCAGCGGAAGGCGTCAGGGTGCTGGCCTACGAGTGTGAGGTGACGGTGGAGGGGCTGGAAATCAGTAAGGAAGTAGAGGTTAGGTTGTGATGGAAGGATTAATGCAAATTGCACAGCCCTTGCTTGCCTGGTATGATGAAAACCGGCGTATTCTGCCCTGGAGGGAGGAGCCTGCTCCCTATCATGTGTGGGTGTCAGAGATTATGCTGCAGCAGACCAGAGTGGAGGCAGTGAAGCCTTATTATCAAAGGTTTATGGAGGCATTTCCCGATATCGGGACGCTGGCAAAGGCATCGGAGCAGCAGCTCCTTAAGATGTGGGAAGGACTTGGCTATTACAGCCGTGTGCGTAATTTGCAGAGGGCAGCCATACAAATCATGGAGGAGTATGACGGCAGGATGCCGGCAGAGTATGACCAGCTCCTTAAGCTAAAGGGTATCGGCAGTTATACCGCCGGAGCTGTCAGCTCCATAGCATTTGGGAAACCCTATCCTGCGGTGGATGGAAATGTACTCAGAGTGCTGTCCCGGATTCGTATGGATGAGGAATCCATCAGTGAGGAAAAGGTGAAAAAGCGGGTGTTTCGGGAGCTTTTGGAGGTGATTCCCACAGACAGACCGGGAGATTTTAATCAGGCGCTTATGGATTTGGGAGCAGGTGTGTGTGTACCAAACGGCGCGCCTTTTTGTGAAGAGTGTCCCCTGCGTCAGATTTGTCTGGCTTGCCGTAAGGGCTGTCAGGGAGCCTATCCGAAAAAGGCGGCGAAGAAGGCTCGTAGCATCGAGGAAAAAACAATATTAATCATACAGGATGAAAACCGGGCCGCCCTAAGGAAGCGCCCGGATAAAGGACTTTTGGCAGGTTTATATGAGTTTCCCTCCATGGAGGGGTACCATACCGCAGAAGAAGTGGTAAAATATCTTCAGGACAATGGCTTAAAAACCCTGCGTATCCAGAAGCTGGCAGGCAGTAAGCATATTTTCAGCCATAAGGAGTGGCATATGATGGGGTATCAAATTCGTGTGGATGAGCTTTCACCCAAAGGAGAAGGGGAGTTTACCAAGGATTTTATCTATGTGGAGCCCCTGCGTACCCAGGAGGAATATCCGATTCCTTCTGCTTTTGCGGCATATGCACCATATTTAAACATTAAACTTACCGGAGAGAAATATAAAGAATAGAGAGTGTTTGAGGAGGAGTACCAATGAAGCTTTTATCAATTGCAGTTCCCTGTTATAATTCAGCAGCGTACATGAGAAAGTGTATAGAGTCCCTGCTTGTGGGTGGGGAGGATGTGGAGATTATCATCGTAAACGATGGTTCCACCAAGGACAATACCGCTGAAATCGCGGACGAGTATGCTGCAAAATATCCCACCATTGTTAAAGCGGTGCATAAGGAGAATGGCGGTCACGGAAGTGCTGTAAATGCAGGACTTGCGGAGGCGAGCGGCCTTTATTTTAAGGTGGTGGACAGCGATGACTGGGTGAAGAAGGAGGCGTATTTACAGATTCTGGACCTTCTAAGGGATGTAGTAAGCGGCGCACAGGGACTGGATATGCTGATTAGCAATTATGTGTATGAAAAGGAAGGGGAAAAGCATAAGAAAATTATGCATTTGCGTCACATTCTGCCCCGGGATAAGATTTTTACCTGGGAGGATTGTCGTCACTTTGTGAAGGGGCACTATATTCTGATGCACTCCGTCATTTTCCGTACCAGACTGCTTAAGGATTGTGGAATGAAGCTGCCGGAGCACACCTTCTATGTGGATAATCTGTTTGTATTTTATCCCCTTCCCTATGTGAAGAATATGTATTATTTGGATGTGAATTTTTATCGTTATTACATAGGACGAAGCGACCAGTCGGTGAATGAATCGGTGATGATTTCCAGAATTGACCAGCAGCTTCGGGTAAATAAGCTGATGGTTGATTTCCTGGCGGAGAAGACACCGGAGGTAAAGAAATGCAAGAGACTTTACCAGTACATGAGAAACTATCTGGAGATTGTAACCACGGTATCCTCCGTACTTTTAATCCGTGCAGAGGAGCCGGAGTACTTGGAGATGAAGAAGGAGCTCTGGGACTATATAAAGAGTAAGGATGCAGGCTTGCACCGATATCTGCGCCATGGTATCATGGGAGGCACCATGAATCTGCCGGGTAAGGGAGGACGAAAGATTTCCGTGGAGGCATACCGGATTTGCCAGAGGATTTTTAATTTTAACTAAGAGAAAGCGTAGCTGAATTGTGTTTTTCAGCTACGCTTTTTGTGACTTTTCAGTTTTGTTTTTAAAATTAGCACGGAAAAGTGCAAATAGGAGTATTTACAAACGATATCCCATCTTTGACAGTTGATAAAGGTTCAAAATCCCACAACCAGCATAAATCC
>CAZOSU010000123.1:0-7548 GCA_964582515.1 uncultured Acetatifactor sp.
CACAACAATAGTTATTCTAATCGTTAATCTCCCAGATGTCAAGCACTATTTTTAAAAATTGTTTATATTTTTGTTTAATTATAAAAAATTCACGAATTAAGCTTCTGGGCCTGTTCATTTAAGCCATTGATAATCTGCGTAACCTCAACCACCATAATGCTGTTATCCTCACATGCATCATAGGTTTCGCCGGAGTGAGCTGATACCTCCTCGGAGATTGCGGAGATTGTCTGAATACTTTCCACGATATAATCATTTGCAATGCCCAGTTCATCCACTACTTCCACCATCTCTCCGACTTTTACGGAAATACCATCCACTTCCCCTGCAATTTCACCAAAGCTGCCCTCTACCGCACCGGCACTGACTGCGTGGGACTCATTACAGCTGGTAACAAGCGCAATGGCCTCTGTCACGGACGCTAATTCCCTGTTAATACTATCAATCATTTCCGTAATATTGACGGTGGCCTCCTTTGTCTGATTTGCAAGAGTGGAAATCTCTCCCGCTACCACTGCAAAGCCCCGACCTGCCTCTCCTGCCCTTGCAGCCTCAATAGAAGCATTCAGTGCAAGCAAGCCTGTTTTTCCTGTAATGCTGTTAATCATTCCGATGATGGAATTCATCTTATCCGTATATTCGGTAAGCTCAGCCATCTTTTCATTTACAGTGCAATTCGCCTCCTTGGACTTCTCTACCTGCACTGCCATCTCACTTACATGGGCAAGTCCCGTTTTAACAGAAACATTAGCCTTCTTCATATCCTCATTCATGCCGGCAACAGCCTTTTTTACATCTGCAATATATTTCTGAATCTCTTCGGTACGAAGGAGCTGCTGCTGTACTGCCTCCGCAGTTTCAGAGTTTCCATCATTTACTTCTTTCATAGAAGTCTTAATCTGCTCTACGGAATTACCAAGTACAGTCATCTTCTCATTTGCCTCAAAGATTCCTGCCGTCATCTTCGCAGAAATCTCCATGGTATTATGTAAAAGTACCTCCGATTTTTCTTTCTGACTGCTAATCTCTGCCGTCCTGTACTGGCTGATTTTCTTCATAGCCACACAGGTAAGCATCATAAAACCTCCTACAAGAGCAACCGCTGCAATACGTATTGTCACATCTGCGGATGCCATTTCCACGCCTTTGTTCTGCATATAAATCACTGCAACTATATTTCCAATCAGCGCTCCAACCGAAAGCTCTGCACAATACACGGTGTCACAATATAAAGTTACCACCATGAACATAGGAAACGCATAAGCAAACGCCAGCTGGCTATTGGTGGTAAAAATACAAAATAAGTAGAACGAACTATAACAGACTCCCATTACGTGCTGAATCGCTTTACTATCATTATTTCTCCTGTACAGTACCCACACTGCTATCGTAGGAAGAATTGTAAAAGCTAATACGGTCGCCAGATACACGATGGTTCTTGCTCCCTTAATAAATTCAATTATATAAGCTACTACCAATACAAAATTAATTATGGAATAGCAAAATGACGCCACTCTGTTTGTATAACCCTTTACCGTAAAATTCATCCTTCCGTCTCCCTTTTTCATTTTAAATAATGCTTTGATTTTCAAACCTTTATCTGATACTATTTTACCATATTTGTGTTTGTTTGAATAGTACTTATTTTCCATATAAAACGAAATGTTTCATAAGAATACTGTTTTCTTTTTCACAAAGTGTGGTATACTATATTGAACAAAACGAAAATACAGGAAGGATACAAAATGTTAGAGCTTAAGGACATTTCCTTTCAGGTTGGTGACACCTCTTCCACCCAGAAGGAAATCATAAAAAATATAAATCTGACCATTGATGACCATAAGTTTGTAGCCATTACCGGACCAAATGGCGGTGGTAAATCCACCCTTGCCAAGCTGATTATGGGGATTGAAAAGCCCTCATCCGGTAAGATTTACTTCAATGGCACAGATATCACGAATATGAGTATTTCTGAACGCGCAAATCTAGGCATCAGCTTTGCTTTCCAGCAGCCGGTGCGCTTTAAGGGCATCAAGGTAAGAGATTTAATCACCTTGGCTGCAGGCAACAAAATCACCGCTGCCGGAGCCTGTGATTATTTATCCAGGGTGGGCTTATGCGCCAGAGATTACATTAACCGCGACGTGGATGCCTCCCTTTCCGGCGGCGAGCTAAAGCGTATCGAAATTGCCACCATCATCGCCCGAAATACCCCACTCTCCGTCTTTGATGAGCCGGAGGCAGGGATTGATTTATGGAGCTTTAATAACCTGATTAAGGTATTTGAGGAGCTTCACGACCAGGAAAAATCCCTGATTATCATCTCTCATCAGGAGCGTATTTTAAACATAGCGGATGAAATCATCGTCATCGCGGACGGCAGCTTAAAATCCCAGGGTCCCAAGGAAGATATTCTTCCGGAACTGCTAAATGGTACCGGTAGCTGTAAATTCTACCGGGAAGTTACCCGGAAAAACTAGGAGGACCTGATATGGATGCTATACAGAAAAATTTATTAGAACAGATTGCAGGTCTGCATGAAGTACCTGCAGGTGCTTACAATATCCGTGCCAATGGCGCCACTGCCTCCCGTAATACCACTGCCAATATTGACATTGTAACTAAGGAGGACAAGCAGGGTATCGATATCGTAATTAAGCCCGGCACTAAGAAGGAAAGCGTGCATATTCCTGTAGTGCTCTCCCAGAGCGGTCTGACCGAAATGGTCTACAATGATTTTCACATCGGTGATGACTGCGATGTCACCATCGTGGCCGGATGCGGCATCCACAACAGTGGGGACAAGCTAAGTAAGCATGACGGAATTCACACCTTCTACGTGGGCAAAAATTCTCATGTAAAATATGTGGAAAAGCACTACGGAAGCGGCGAAGGTACCGGAGAACGCATCATGAATCCGGAGACCGTCATCCACGTAGGCGAAAACAGCTTTGTAGAAATGGAAACCGTGCAGATTCGCGGTGTGGACTCCACCAAGCGATTGACCAAGGCAGATATTGCTGACGGTGGCAAGCTGGTTGTGACAGAAAAGCTGATGACCCATGGAAAGCAGTATGCGGAGACCACCTTTGAGGTGGAGCTGGACGGCGAGGGCTCCAGTGCCAATGTCATCTCCCGCTCCGTGGCAAAGGATGACTCCAAGCAGATTTTCCTGGCGAAAATCAATGGCAACAACCACTGCGCCGGGCACTCCGAGTGCGACGCCATCATCATGGACAATGCGAAAATCAGCGCCATCCCGGAAATCAATGCTAATCACTTGGATGCGGAGCTGATTCACGAGGCTGCCATCGGTAAAATTGCCGGCGACCAGATTATCAAGCTGATGACCCTGGGACTTTCCGAGGCAGAGGCAGAGGCGCAGATTATTAATGGATTTTTGAAATAAACCCGAAGTCCCTTATAATATTTCCGGCTCAGTGGCACCTCTACGCCCTCTCCTAAGCATATGATGGTAGGCCGCACCTCTTTAATCTTCTCGAAATTGACCAGCAAGACGTTGAAGCTGCTCCGCGGAGAAACCCACATTGAACATACCGCCGATACCTTCTCCGTCACCATTTTAGTCCCTAACCATTAAAAACCTTGAGATAGGCAATTGTATCGCCCACTCAAGGTTTTCTTATCTGTAAATCTATGAAATTATTCCGCGTCCTGCTTCTTCACTCTCTCCAAAAGCTCCTGCTCTATAGATTTCTCTTGCACAATCTTAATACTTTGAAGCTCCATACCACCCTGTCCGAAGAAGAATTTCATGGTGTAATTGTATGCAAAAGGACACTCAAAGGTGATGCTCTCCTTCTTCCATTCTCCTTCATCCCCACTTAGAGTAATGGTTTTAAGTAAGTCTCTATCCCTAAAGATGGATAACGGTACCTGGGCCAGTTCATTGTCAGATACCACCCTGCATACCATCTCCAGACGATAATAACCTCTTTCCTTCAAGCAAAGCTGGATAAAGCTGGATGCACCCTTTTCCGGATTGATGGCGCTTACCGGGATTTCGCCCTCCTTATCCACATATACATCCGTGCGGTTGAAGATGGCTTCTTCCTCCGCAGAAATACATTCCGCCAGCTGCTTATCAAGCTCCGTCTCCTCGCCGATAAAACGAAGGTATGCCGGGGTTGTCAGAAGGTAATTACAGATATTTATCGCCGTTCTTTGCAGCTCTCCTCTGGTAAGAGTCCCCTTTTCTAAGGCTTCCATGGTGTTATCGTTGCCCGAATTATTCTGCGAATCTGCTACCACCATGTAAATATCGTTCTGGCTGCGAAGCATGGCTGCTGTATTCTGGTGGGTAGCTTTCTCCCCCTCATCATTGCCGGTAGCCCACCAGTCCGTCATCACGATACCGGTAAAGCCCCATTCGCCACGAAGAATGGTGGTCAGAAGGTCGTAGCTGCTGGCAGTCCACAGGCCATTCACCGGGCCATAGGTGGACATAATAGAGTCTGCCCCGCCTTCCTTTACTGCGATTTCAAAGCCCTTTAAATATATCTCCCGGAGTGCTCTTTCGGAAATCACACTGTCCGCCTTATTACGCCGAAACTCCTGATTGTTCCCCGCAAAGTGCTTAATGGTTCCTGTCACTCCGTACTCCTGCATGCCCCGAAGCTGGGCTGCTGCCATCTTACCGGTCAGCACCGGGTCCTCTGAAAAATACTCAAAATTACGTCCATTTAAAGGATAACGATGCAGATTCATACCCGGGCCAAGCAGGGACTCTATGCGATTCTTACGAAGCTCCAGTCCCTCCCACTGGTACAGCTCTTCCACCAAATCATCGTTAAAGCTGCATGCCATGGCAGTACCGTTTGGCATGGAAAAGGCATGGGTACCACAGTCCATACGGATACCGCTGGGGCCATCGGTGCAACAGGCACAGGGGATACCAAACTCTTTGAGTTTTTCTGTTACACCACCGTAAGCTGCGCAGGTACCCGGCGTCACCTTGGGCGAGCTCATACCCTCGCCACGGGTCATGTGGCACAAATCCTCATCGGATAGCTGGGCAATAAACTGCTCCATGGTCACCTTCTCTTCTGCCACATCCTTTAATTTATATCCTTTATCTCCGGTATACCCAATCTCCTCCGGCAATCTTTCCAGACGTCTTTCTTTCGGGTCTACGGTTCTGGTAGGCACTTTTTCTTTTGTAATCACATAGTTGCCGGTTCCATCCATACGAGGCTTTATTCTATCAAAGGAAAGCACCGGTGCAAGGGCTTCCTCTAGCTGAGCGGTCACCTTCAGCTCCTCCACCTCTATGCTGCCCACATAGGCACTTCTGCGCACATCATTTCCCACATAAATATCATAATCGCCCTGCTCTAACACGTAAGCGGACTTATACCCGGTGATTCCGCTGTCGTCATAGGAAGAGAGGCGCTCCATGGCAAAGCAAAGGATAATCTGCTGGCACTCTCCCGGCTGCAGGAGCCTTGTCTTGGCATAGCTGCAAAGCACTCTGGCCGGCTTACCCAAAAGCCCCTGTGGAGCCTCTGCATAGACCTGTACCACCTCTTTACCCGGCACAGCACCCACATTCTCCACATTCACCTTCATGGTCACATAATCGTCCTCTACATTCATTGCATCCATCTGGATGGAGAATTCGGTATAGGACAACCCAAAGCCAAAGGGATACAGTACCCTCTCCTTTGCAAAGGTCTCAAAATAACGGTAGCCTACATAAATATCTTCCTCATAAAAATTCCGGTCTGCATCCCCGTAGCAGCCATGGGACGGATAATCGGTGATATCTCTTGCAATGGTATCTGCCAGCTTACCGGAAGGATTTACTGCTCCGGTAAGAATATCCAGCACGCCGTTGCCGCCTTCCTGGCCTCCCTGCCATACATACAGCACTGCGGATGGCTGATACTCCTCCACCCACTTCATATCGATGATATTTCCCACATTTAACAGCACTACGGTCTTATCAAAGCTGCTGCAAACCTTAGAAAGCATCTCTCTCTCCACATCGGTAAGAAGATAGCTTCCCTGTTCTGCCTTATTGTCCTGGTCCTCGCCTGCGGTTCGTCCAATGACAATCACAGCCACCTCGGACTCTGCCTTTGCCTGTGCTACAAGCTCCTCAGACAGGGGCATCTCCTCCTGAAACCACGGCTCTGTGGCCCATCCATGCCCGGCATCAAACGGGTGGTCTGTCAGCCATTCTTCATAGGCTTCCTTTACCTTCTGATTCACCTCTATGGTCTCACAGGCCTCCAGCGCATCGTTAATCCCCACCACATAGGTGGTATTTACCAGACCGCCGGAGCCGGTGCCGCTTTTATAATAATTAAACTGGCTGCGTCCAAAGAGGGCTACCTTCACGCCTTCCTTCATCGGAAGCACATTTCCCTCATTACGCAGAAGCACACAGCCCTCTGCCACCATCTCTCTGGACTTTGCTGCATATTTTTGTAAATCAAAAATTTTCTCCATGCTCTTTCCTTCCTTCACTTACTGATTTAACACGATTATAACAAGACTTGTACCGTAAAGAAAGGGCTACTTTTTTATATAAAGTGCTTATTTTTTAGCGATTGTTTGCTTCGGGGGGGATGCTGTGCTAAGATATCCTTAGGTTTTGCTATTCCCACCGTGATGGAATGATATGTCTTTTGAAGACCCTTGAAAAACGTCGGCACTTGGCGAGGTATTTTCGAGCCTGGTACCGCTACGTTTTTCACGGAGTGAGAACGTGTCTTCAAAAGACATATCATCTCTGAGCGGGATTCAATTTTAGGAAGCCATATCCGGCCCCAATCATTTACAGCTTCTTTTCGTATATGGTGTAACCGCGTTGTCTTAAGGTTTCTGAGGCATTTTTCATGCCGGCTTCATCGTAGAATTCGATTTTCAGTACACCGGACTCTACTTCTCTGTTATGTACTATTCCCATATTTTTGATACTAATCTGCTTGAGTGCCAGCAGGGTGGCGATTGCAGCCAGGGCACCGGTTTCGTCGGTGATGTCTACATTAATGGTATAGGATACCTTGATAGGACCGCTGGAATGGTTGGCAAAGCTGTCACGGTAGATGCGTGCGCTGTCGAAAAGCTGATAAAGCTTATCCTTGTCACGGGCATCAAGCTGTGCTTTGATGGTCTGCAGGGAGGCAATGTAGTCTCCCAAAAGGTCAGAAATATTGTCCGTATTGGTCATGCAAATCTGTTGCCACATAGTAGCGGAAGAGGAAGCGATACGGGTAATATCCTTAAATCCTCCGGCGGCAACCATTTTCATAGTTCCCTCTGCGGAGTCTGAGTCATGTACCAGATTTACCAGGGATGCAGCGATGACATGGGGCAGATGGCTTACTGCTGCAGTCACATAGTCATGCTTTTGATAATCCAGAATGAGGGGGATGGCACCGATTTTCTCTACCAGGGTGCGAAGCTCTGCGAGGCGCTTACTATCGGTCTTTTTATTAGGGGTCAGAATATAGTAGGCGTTTTCTAAAAGAGATGCTTTGGAATTAATGTAGCCAAAGCGCTCACTGCCGGCCATGGGAT
>CAZOSU010000124.1:0-7519 GCA_964582515.1 uncultured Acetatifactor sp.
ATTGCATCCCGGTAAAATCCGAGTACAAGGGACAGGTACATGGTATGGTGCATGACCAGTCCTCCACCGGTTCCACCTTCTTTATCGAGCCTGCTGCCGTTGTGGAATTGAACAATAAGCTGAGGGAGCTGGAGCTGGAAGAACGGGAAGAAATCGAGAAAATCCTGGCTGATTTAAGCTATATGGCTGCAGACCATACCGAAGCTCTTCTCACTAATCAGAAGGTAATGACCCATCTGGACTTTGTATTTGCCAAAGCAAAAATGGCCATGGAGCAGAATGCTACAGAACCCCTGTTTAACAGGAAACGATATATCAATATCCGTAAAGGACGCCACCCACTTTTACCAAAACAGAAGGTGGTTCCCATCGATATCCATCTGGGAAGAGATTTTGACTTACTTGTCATCACTGGACCAAATACCGGTGGTAAGACCGTTTCATTAAAGACCGTGGGACTCTTCACTCTGATGGGTCAGTCCGGACTGCACATTCCGGCGGGAGACCGTTCGGAGCTGTCCATTTTCCGGGAGGTTTATGCGGATATCGGTGATGAGCAGAGCATTGAGATGAATTTATCCACCTTCTCCTCTCACATGACCAATGTTGTCCACATATTAAAGCATGCGGACGAGAATTCCCTGTGCCTGTTTGACGAGCTTTGCTCCGGCACGGACCCTTCCGAGGGTGCCGCACTGGCCATTTCCATTTTAACCTACCTGCACGAACGCAAAATTCGTACCATGGCCACCACCCACTATAGTGAGATTAAGCTATTTGCCCTTTCCACTCCGGAGGTGGAAAATGCCTGCTGCGAGTTTGATTTAGCTTCCCTGCAGCCTACCTATCGCCTGCTTATCGGTATTCCGGGTAAGAGTAATGCCTTTGCTATTTCTTCAAAGCTGGGGCTTCCCCAGCATATAATCGAAAAGGCCAGACAACAGATTAGCAGCGAGGAGACAAGCTTTGAGGACGTTATTGCCAATCTGGAGGCAAACCGTCTGACTATCGAGAAGGACCAGAAAGAAATAGCAGAATATAAGGAACGAATTCGCACCCTTCAAGAGCAGCTAAAGGCGAAAAATGAAAAGCTTGATGCCGCCAGAGACCGGATTCTCAGAGAAGCCAACGAGAAAGCCCGTGAGATATTGCAGGAGGCAAAGGAAATTGCAGACGAGACCATCCGTGACTTTAATAAGGTAACTGCCGGTTCCGATATAAAGGCGTTGGAGAAAAAGCGTCAGAAGGTACGGGACAAGATTTCCGAGAAAAATTCCAAGCTGACCTTAAACAACAAGGACAATACCCCAGAGAAAAACACCGTAGACCCGGCCAAATTAAAGAAAGGCGACGGTGTCCGCGTAGTATCCATGGGCTTAAAGGGTACGGTAAGCACACTTCCCGACAGCCGTGGTAACTTATTTGTACAATGTGGTATCATCCGCTCTCAGGTCAACGTGAAAGACCTTGTATACGACGACGAAGAAACCATTAAGAGTCCCGTGTTACAGCGTTCCAACACCGGAAAGATTAAGATGTCCAAGTCCCTGTCCGTTTCCACAGAAATCAATCTTCTGGGGAGAACTGTGGATGAGGCTATTGCAGAGCTGGATAAATATTTGGATGACGCTTACCTTTCCCATCTACCCAGCGTCCGCGTGGTTCATGGAAAGGGAACCGGAGCTCTTAGAAGTGCCGTCCACTCTCATTTAAAACGCTTGAAATATGTGAAGGAATTCCGTCTGGGCGAATTCGGTGAAGGTGACGCAGGTGTCACTATCGTGACTTTTAAATAAATTTCTTTTTTACCGCTATGCAGTGCCTTAGGCGGGAACAAGATGTTCCACTTAGGGGTAATTCGCGCTCGGACGGAATCACCCATAACAGAAAAGGAGACCAATATGGCAAATAAAACCAAAATTCTAATTGTAGATGATGACAACAATATTGCGGAGCTTATCAGCCTGTACATGACCAAGGAGTGCTACGAAACCATGATTGTAGGCGATGGTGAATCCGCACTGGAGGCAGTGGACAGCTTTCAGCCCAATTTGATTTTATTGGATATCATGCTTCCGGGCATCGACGGCTATCAGGTATGCCGTGAAGTGCGTGGAAAATATAGTATCCCTATTATCATGCTTTCCGCCAAAGGAGAGGTCTTTGACAAGGTACTGGGACTGGAGCTGGGAGCGGACGATTATATCGAAAAGCCCTTTGACTCCAAGGAGCTGGTAGCCAGAGCCAAGGCAGTGCTGCGCCGTTATAAGCCGGGTTCTACTACTCCTGCTGAACCGGTTAAAAATGAGAAAAAAGTGGAATATGAGAATCTCATTATCAACCTGACCAACTATTCCGTGACCTACATGGGTCAAATTGTGGATATGCCCCCCAAGGAACTGGAGCTTTTATACTTCCTTGCGGCTTCTCCCAACCATGTATTTACCAGAGAGCAGCTGCTTGACCAGATATGGGGCTACGAGTATATCGGTGACACCCGTACCGTAGATGTTCATATCAAGCGTGTCCGTGAAAAAATCAAAGACCATGCAGGCTGGAAGATTTCTACTATCTGGGGAATCGGATATAAATTTGAGGTGCGTAACTAAATCCTATGAGAAAAACTCTTTATTTGAAATTTATCATGGCCTATTTCATCTTCGGTATTTTCGGAGTGGTCATATTGTCTACCTTCGTACCCAATATGACCCAGCAGCATTTTTTGCGTGACAAGGCCCGTACATTATATAGTGAAGCAACACAGATAGCGGAGACCTATGCCTCCCAGCTGTATTCCAGTGAGACTTCTCTGGAGGATACGAAGCAAATGATGGATACTCTGGCCATTTATTTAGAATCCACCATTCAGATTATCAACCCCTCCGGTACAGTGATTCTGGACAGCTCCACTCCACTAAAAGTAGAAAATCCGGTAATTATTGAGAATTTCAATCCTACCATCACCGGCAAATCCTACTATTGTACCTCCACCTTCTTTGACTGTTTTGAAGAAGAGGTGCTTACGGTACTGGCACCCATTACCAGCGATTTTAAAGTAAAAGGATACATGGCCATCCATTATCCCATGCAGAATATCATTGATAGTGTAAACAGCATTCTGAATATTTTCTACATCACACTGGGAATCCTCATGCTGCTTTCTCTGATAATTATTCTGTTTTTTAATGAATTTGTGTATCGCCCTCTTCGTAAAATCACCTATGCCACCGAGCAGTATGCCTCCGGTAATATGCATTATGAATTTACGGTGGATAGTGACGATGAGATGGGATATCTGGCCGCCTGCCTGTCCTTTATGGCAAGCGAAATCGCCAGGGCGGAAGACGATCAGAAGAAGTTCGTAGCCAATGTATCCCATGATTTCCGTTCACCATTAACCTCCATTCGTGGATATCTGGAAGCCATGCTTGACGGAACCATACCTCCGGAGCTTCATGACAAATATCTAGGTATCGTACTAAACGAAACCGAACGTTTAACCAAACTTACCAATGGACTGCTTACCTTAAATAACTTAAATACCAAAGGTATGCTTCTGGATATGAGCCATTTTGATATTAATCAGGTCATCCGCAACGTGGCGGCTTCCTTCGAGGGTACCTGTCGCAAAAAGAATATTGCCATCCAGCTGGTGCTTACAGGGGAAGTGTTGTATGTGCACTGTGACCTTGACCGCATCCAGCAAGTACTATATAACTTAATCGATAATGCCATCAAATTCAGTCATCAAAATTCTGTCATAAAAGTGGAAACCTCCGAGAAGAATAATAAAATTTTCGTATCGGTTAAGGATTCGGGTATCGGAATCCCCAAGGAAGACTTAAAGCAGATTTGGACCAGATTTTATAAATCGGATTTATCCCGTGGTAAGGACAAGAAGGGCACCGGCCTTGGCCTTTCCATTACCAAGGAAATTATCACCGCTCATCGGGAGCACATTAACGTAATCAGTACTCCGGGAGAGGGAAGTGAGTTTATCTTTTCCCTGCCCTGGTCTGAGAAAAACGACGAGGAAGATTAAAAGATGCTTTGTCACATGATTATCGACTTAAGTGCTTTACTCTGTACAGGATGCCATCGCCGGACGAGGCTTGTACAGATATAAATATTGTCGTCCGCATTGGATTTTGTACTTATAGACTTTTAAAGAAAACAATATAATGAGAAAATTCAATGAACAACCGTTTAAAAATATATCGTATTCTGGGAAGCTTGTTTAGCTTTATTTCTTATAAGCACAAAGATATTCAGAAGTTTATGTAAAAATTAGGGAGAAGACACTTGTCTTCTCCCTAAACATTTTTACTCCTTAATCCCATGGCTCCTTAGCATATTCTCTAATTCCAAAATCCGTGATTCCTTTTGTAATAGAGTTTTATGAGTTTTCAAAAGCTGCTCCTTGGTATTACTTAACTGTTCCTCTGTATTACTTAATTGCTCCTCTGTTCCACTCAACTTTTGATTTAGCTCTGCCACTTCCGCCTTTGCCTGTGCCGTTTTCCTTCGCTCAGCCTGAATATCCATAGGTTCCATATTTTCAAAAAGATATCCCATATCACCCGACCTCACTTTCTCCACAAGCCCTTCCGTTTCCTCCGGTGTGGCATGAATACGCTTACACAATGTCCTGATTACAGAAATCAAAATATCAATCACCTGCTGTGGGGAATTATCCAATATGCTATCCATATTTTCTACAGATATACTGCTTACCTCCGATAAATCCTCCGGCGTCTGAATTTTATTCAAAAGCATAATCAGGGACATAATATCCTTTCTTTGTAAAAGCTCCTGATTGCTGATTTTATGTATATCCACCAATTCATAGACAAAATCGGGAATATATTCTTCAAAAAAATCCGCCATATGAATCCTGTCCCTTAAGTGCTTACTTACCGTCCATTCCCCTTTTCCTTCATAATACACAATTGGAATAATCGGTGGATAATGAAAGGATTTATTCCGGATTCTCTCCTTGTATTCTTCCCCAAATTCTTCTTCGTATCTGGTCCAGATACAAACCATATATTTCAATAGCTGTATAGTTATATTATAATCCACACTGCTTTTATGTTCAATTAGCGATATTAAATAAAAATGATACTTTTCATTATCACTTTTTATACAAATGCGTTTAATTGTATCTCCTTCAAACTCCACACCAAAATAGGGCCGGAATTTTTCTGTAAAATCCTCAATATCCTCCGGTTGTACCATTTTTAAAATTGGATTATCCACATTATTCCTCAAAAACTGTGCGCATAAAAATGGATCATGAAAAATAGTTTTTCCCTGCACATCCCGATGATTTTTAGACAGATTCATCTCTGTTTTAAACATAATTTACCCTCCCATATAAATACTGGTAATTGAATAAACGCCGGAACCGGCTTTTGAAAAAAGAAAAATAGACGACATACTGTCATGGAGTCCACTCAACTCCTGATGTAGCTACTATAGCACATAATAGATATTTTAGCAACTAAAAAAAAGAACTACTGTAATCATCTCAACAATAGTTCCCCTCCGCCTCTAAAAAAATATTACTTATTTCTACAACTTCCTCGCCTTTATACAAAAAGAAATCGGCATCATCTTCGCCTTCTTCCTCTTGTCACCGATATCTCCGGTAGCCTCCAGAGTATCCTTATCTGTCTCTTCCACCAGCTGCTCAATCACGAAGCCCGCCTTGGCATTATCAATCTGCTTCTGGGAAATATCCACCGCCCATAGCTCCCCGGCACCCCTATCCGCATTGTATTTCAGAGAATGACCACTTCCACAGCAGATTTCCAGCATTTTCTTACCGGACACATCCCCAAATAAATGCAAATCCTCCTCTGTAGGAAAATGCACACCCAGCTTAGGAAGCGCTGTGGTTCCAAACCACAAATCCGCATATGTGTTCCAGTAGGATTTATTTACTTCTCTAATATTTTCTGCGTTCATATGTAATTCCCCTTCCCTCTGCATCAGTTTTCTCACAAACTATTCCACACCAAATCATCTCTTATTTCCTCCGCAAAAATTCCAGCACCCTTTGGTTAAAGTCCCTGGCCTCCTCATGTACCGCATGTCCCATTTCCTCGTACATATAGATTTCGCAGCCTATTCTTTCAGCGATTTCCTCCGAAGCTTCACCGGATACAATATTATCCTTCCTTCCACCGATGACAAATACGGGACATTTGATTCTATCCAGCATTTCGTAGGTATCACAGGTAAAGCAGGCCTTTGCCAGGCGGATAAAACGTTGCATATCCTTGGGCTTTCCCACCTTACTGAGCAGTGGAATCAGCCTTCCATACTTCTCCTTGTATTCGTCCGTGTACATCTTCTCCAGCATATCCGTAGAGATTCCCTGATAATCTCCCTGCTCCGCCATGGCAATCCACTTGGAAATCACTTCCCTGATGATAAGGTTTTCTCTGGATATAGTCACACCCAGCACCAGCTTATGCACCAGCTCCGGGTAATCTATGGCCAGATACTGACCGATCATGCCTCCTTGGGAAATACCCAATATATCTGCATTCTCTAACCCAAGCTCCTTCATGGCATAAGCCACATCTGCCGCAATGTCGCGTACCGTATATCCCTCCGGAATATCCTCTCTACGATCCAGCAGATATACCTTATACTCCTCTGCAACCGTACGATACATATGTGCCATAGGAGATGCTACTTCCCTAACACCCTTTAGATTCAGCCCCGGAATCAGAATAAGTGGCTTTTCTCCTTTTCCAAAGGTGACATAATCCATCACTGTATGCTCAATTTGTATTACATTATTGTGCGGTTTAATTCCCATAATTTTACTCCCTTTTGTCCGTGCCGTAATTTGCAATGGACCAGGCTCAAAACGCCATTGTCTTCCAACAAATCCCGGCTAAAAGTAATACCATTATACCCTAAACATACCTCCAGAAAAAGAAGAAAGATACGAATATCATATTAAGGATATCCATAAATCAACCTTAATTTATCTTAAAATATCTTTCAACATATTTTTCATAATAACCCAAAAAACGTCAGCCCGAAGACAACATAATATCTCCGGACTGACGTTATTTTTATAGTTTTATCTGTAATAAGCAAAAACGGTAATCTGTCCCGGCGAATGTTTTTACTCATTTCCACCGGGATTATCCATGCCGTTTGGCGCACCCATTGCAGCACCCATATCAGAGATGGTGACAGAAATAGCATTACCAAAGCTTCCTTGTAAACCAAAGAACACTTGATATGAGTCATCGCTCTTTTAACAGCACATCAGTGTGTTGCCAAATTAAACTTTACCCATCTATTCTATGTACATTAAAACGAACCTCCGGTATTACACCACTTTTAGGATATGGACTGTCTTTTTTGCTCAATTGCCCCTTTTTCGCAATGATTTCCTCAACCAGTCCATATATTTTTAAAAGTTGTTCCTGTGTTTGCCTGCCATCAAGATGCCCTGTCCATGCGGAATATCCTTCTGACATATATCCCAAAA
>CAZOSU010000125.1:0-7497 GCA_964582515.1 uncultured Acetatifactor sp.
AATGACCTCTTTTCTGATACCCCCCACTCTTTAGCAGATTGCACATATAGAATGCACTATTAAGTTTAGGCAGACATAGGCGTATGAAAATTTGTTACTATCGCCATCTTTACAAAAATGGGCTAATTTTTGATACATTAGGGCAACTAGTGAGAATTTGCCCAAAATGAGGACTTTCTACATTTTTAATGAAATTAGTAAATTTTCTAGGCGTTACACCGACTAGTTGATATTTTGGGATTTTTGATATTTTGCTATTTTGTACGGATTTTCCATACATTGTATAGACTAGTTGATAGAATGAAACAAAAGATAATTTGTTGACTTAGGCGTATAAGTAACTGTAAAATATAAATCGTAGTTCAAAAATACAAATGAGAGGTATAGTGCGTTGAGATTGGGATATTCAGAAGTAGATATAACCCCTTGCAGTGCTGTTGAAATGGTTGGTTTCAACCGAAAAGATAATGTTTCACGAGGAATATTGAAACCGTTGCTTGCGCAGGTGGCAGTGTGGGAAGCAGAAGGTATTTATTGTTTGATTACAATAGATAGTATCGGGTTTAAAAAGGAATTGACGGATAGCTTACGAAATCTAGTTTGTGAAGTATTGAACATATCATTTGATAAGGTGATGATATGTTTTTCACATTGTCATTCAGCACCAAATGCAGATGTTGTAACAGAGTATTATAAAATGCTTTGCGAAAGAATTAAAGAAGCAGTGATAAATGCTAATATGCAACTTCATAATGTTTGTATAGGTTGCGAGAATGCATACGCAAACATTGGTGTCAATAGACGAGAGGGAAATAATAGTATAGACAAAAGGGTAGGAATTTTAAAAGTATGTAATGATACCGAAGAAGGTTCAACTGAACTCATTATCCTTAGATTAACAGCACATTGCAATTCATTAAAGCGTGATAATTATATGATATCGCCCGATTACTTTGGAGATATAAGAGCAGTCTTAATGGAATACTATAATTGCCCGATAATGATTATTCAAGGGGCAGCAGGTAATATTGCTCCTAAATATTTTAAATCAAAAGAAACTCCTATAGATGCTTTTGGAGAACAATATATTAGGTCTGAAAACGCTTTAAAAGATATGGCGCAGGAGGTATTAAAACAGTCAGTGCCGATTATAGATAAAATTGAGGTTAAAAGCAAAACTTCTATCCAAATGTACTCAAAAAATACAGTATTATATGCTCAAGTACCAAGTTATACAGAGGCAACTATAATTGCAGAAGAAGCAAAAGCAAAATGTGGTATAGACGGCACTAAATGGCTTGAAGAAGTCCAACAATTAAAGGATTGCGGAATTGAAGTACAAGAGGAATGTGTGGAGGTTCAATACTTAAAAATCGATAAATGGTGTATCTGTGGGGTGCCATATGAGTTAATGGTAGAATTTGCTATCCGTTCAGCCGAAATACTCAGCGATGATTTTTTTTATTTAAATGGATATACAAATGGTTGTTTATCATACTTTCCTACCGAAGAAGAATATGATATGGGCGGATACGAGGTCTATTGGTCAATATTAATATATTATCCCTATTTTAATAGAGTCTTTCCTCTAATGAGAGAATCCGCAACTAAACTTCTTGATTTCGTTATTAGTAATATACCAAAGGAAACAAAGAACGGATATTAAATACCTACAATTTATCGAATTCTATACGCAAGTTTAAGAAAAAAAGCCCCATCTACTTTACCAAGTAAACAAGGGCTTTTTTCAAAGGCTTAACTAAATGACATTTGGGGCCCCCTGTCATTTTTTTGCATCAGCCATTGCACTCATTTGTTGTTTGGCCTCCAAATAGCAGAAAGGGTCACTTTTTCAGCAGTATATGCTATTGTGAAAAAAGAGTCTCTCATGTAAGATGTTGGTAGTGAGATAATTTGGGAAAAGGAGCGCACAAGAATGGTATTTCAGCCGAAAACGTTAGATTACGATTTGAGCCCTTACACCGGACTTACCAGAGAGAGCTGGTTAGAGGCGGCAGAGTATATGCTTACCGGGATTTTCCAGCATATTAAGGATTTTCAGGACCCGGTGGTTGTGCCCAGAAAGGAAACGGAGATTACATACCCCCATTATTATTCCGGCCCGGAGACTCAGGAAGCAGAGCGCAAGGCGGAGATGTTTGAGGGGCTGACCCGAAGCTTTTTTATCGGGGCACCGCTGATTCACAATAAGCCGGAGGTGACCATCTGCGGCAAAAGATTAGCGGATTATTATAAAAATCAGATTCTGCGTTCCTGTGATGAGAAGGACCCCATTTTTGTGGGCACCTATGAGTCCTTGCAGGATACGGTAGGAAATGTGGACCCTTTCCGCGCCTTTCAGCAGACAGTGGAGACCTGTGCGCTGGTGATTTGTCTGTGGATTAGTAAGGAGCAGATTTGGGATACCTGCACCAAGGAAGAGAAGGACAAGATTGCAGCCCTGCTTACCAGCTTTGCCCATTCCAATACAGTGCCTCAGAACTGGCGCTGCTTTAATATGCTGGACATGGCGTTCCTTCATATGGAGGGATATCCCATCGATGAAGAGATAATGCTGGATCATGCTCAGGCGATTTTGAACTATTATGTAGGGGATGGCTGGTATCGTGACGGGCAGAACTTTGATTATTACTCCTGCTGGGCCTTTAATGTGTATATGCCTCTTTGGAATCTGTGGTATGGCTATGAAAATATGCCGGAGCTGGCTGCCCGCTTTGAGGAGCATTCCAATAAGCTGATGGAAACCTATCCGGATTTCTTTGATGAGGATGGCTACACCAATATGTGGGGAAGGAGCAATATTTACCGTAATGCGGCTACCAGTGCCTTTGATGGGAATATGTTTCTTAAAAATCCTAAGGCGGACCCGGGGCTGGCAAGGCGTATTTCCTCCGGCTCTCTGATGCAGTTTTTAGGAAGAGAGGATTTTCTTTGGAACGGAATCCCTACGCTTGGTTTCTACGGACAGTTTTCGCCGCTGGTACAGGGGTATTCCTGTGCGGAGTCACCCTTCTGGTTTGGCAAGGCTTTCCTGTGCCTGCATCTTCCGGCAGACCACCCTTTCTGGACAGCAAAGGAGAATAACGGCAGCTGGGAGAAGCTGGGGGATAAGGAGATAAAAGAGACTGTGCTGAACGGACCGGCACTGTGCTTTACCAATCACAAGGCAAATGGGGAGACCATTCTTCGAAGTGGCAAGGTAAGTAAAAGAAAAGATGATATCCACGCCATGTGGAACTACGCTAAGCTCTGCTTTAATACCAAGTACCCTTGGGAAGCAACTCCAGGGGGCAGGGAAGATGTGGAAGCGCAGCAGTATTTGCTGAAGGATATGACCACGGGAGATGTGCTACGAGGGAATCTGACTCTCTGGGCAGGAGAAAAGGCGGGTGTGCTGTACCGTAGACAGTTCTTTAACTACAATCTGGAGACGGAGATGCACTGGCTTCAGGCCATCAATCTGGCAGATTTCCCGGTGGAAAATGGTATCATCCGCGTGGATAAGCACAGGCTTCACAGGCGTCCGGTGATATTTACTCTGGGCAGCTATGGTTTCCCGGATAATGGTACGGAAATCATTGAGAGAAGCTGTGGCGATGCTAAGGCGATTATCTTAAAGGGAAAGGATTTCTGTGGCAGAGAAAAGCAGATGGCTATGACCATCTATGACGGCTGGGATAAGCTTTCTTACATACGAAGTGAGGGAACCAACCCGGATTCGGAGAAGTCTATTATTATCTTTGGGGAAAATGAGCTGAAAAAGCAGTATGGCGGCGGGGAAAGCTATACGATGATTTCTCAGGTGATTACCAAGGAAAGCCATGAGGACTTTAGCGAGGAAGAGCTGTTCCCCATTGCAAGTGTAGAGTATGAGGATAAGTGGAATAACGGATGCTATGGAACGGTGACAGTTACCTTGAAAAATGGCACTGTCCGCAAGGTGAATTTTGAAGAGATAGAGGCGAGATTTTCGTTATAGATTGGAGGTTTAAGGATGAAAGCTTATGATACATATCCGGAAATAGGTGAAAGAGATTTGCAGGAGGCTATGGGGTTTTGTGTAAGGCAGATTATCCATGTGCTGCCGGAGTTTACAGAGAAATTCCAGCACGCCCATAGTGTGAATAATTTCTACCAGCCCAAGGACAATCTGGACTGGACCAACGGCTTTTGGACCGGAGAAATCTGGCTGGCCTATGAGTACGTGTGTGAAAACCCGGAGGCAGCAGCTATGCTTCGGATTGGTACACCACAGAGCGCAAAGGATGCTCTTCGAAATGCGGCGGAGGTGCAGATAGATTCTTTCTTAAATAGGATTCAGAATAAAATCGTGGTAGACCATCATGATATGGGATTTTTATATTCCCCATCCTGCGTGGCAGGGTATAAGCTGATAGGCTCTGAAAAGGGCAAAGAGGCGGCGCTTCTGGCAGCAGACCAGCTCATATCCCGCTTTCAGGAAAAGGGTGAATTTATACAGGCCTGGGGAGAGATGGGGCACCCGGATAATTATCGTCTGATTATTGACTGTCTGGTGAATTTACCTCTTTTATACTGGGCAAGTGAGGAAACCGGGGAGGAGAAATACCGTATTGTGGCAGAAAAGCATATTCATACGGCAGTGAAAAATGTGATTCGCGAGGATTATTCCACCTGGCATACCTTCTTCTTTGACCCGAAGACCGGGGAGCCTTCCCACGGTGCTACCTGTCAGGGCTACCGGGACGGCTCTGCATGGGCAAGAGGACAGGCGTGGGGCGTATATGGTCTGGCCACCGCCTATCGTTATACCCGGCGCGAGGAATATATAGATTTGTTCAAGAAGGTGACGGAGTACTTTATGGAGCATCTGCCAGCCGACTTGGTTCCTTATTGGGATTTAGAATTTACTGATGGAGATGACCAGCCAAGGGATTCCTCCAGTGCGCTTATTGCAGCTTGCGGAATGCTGGAGATGGCTAAGTATTTGTCTGAAGAGGATGCTGTATATTACATTTCGTTGGCAAAGAAGCTTTTAAAGGCTGTTTATGACACCTGTGCAGTGAAGGATATGAGCGAGAGTAATGGTTTGGTGCTTCATGCAACCTACTCCAACCATTCCCCTTATAACACCTGTAATCACTATGGTGTGGACGAGTGCAATATCTGGGGGGATTACTTCTACATGGAGGCGCTGACCAGACTGATGAAGGATTGGAAACAGTATTGGTAAGAGCTCTGAATATTTAAGAAATTTGTAAGAAAACGTAAAACACCTGTGCCCGGAGAGGTTATATACTGAAAGGGCGGAGGTGTTTTTTGTATGAAGAGAGTGATAAAAGTATTTTGGAGTATGTTGCTATTGGTGGTTTCCTTAGGTGGGTGTGCGGTGGAACGTGAGAGTGAATTACAGGAAGTGACGGCAGGCGAGGAAGTGTACACGCCCTTTTTGGTAGAGTCCGTATCCATCGAACTGCCGGAGAAGGTAAGCTCTGCCAGCAGCTGGATAAACGGATATATTATGGAGAGTGGCAGACTGGTGCTAAATATGAATCAGGCGGACCTGGTGGGCTATGATGGGAATAGTGTGCAGTTTTATCAGAGAAGCTTTCAGTTGCCCATGGAGAATTTGTTTTCGCAGGAGCCCTGGTATCAAAATCACGGAATACATGTGCCGGAAGAGGTGATAGAGGAGCTTTTGGTGCCGGAGGAGATATATTATTCCCAGGATGGGCAGATGGAGTATGTGAATCGCTTTGTACAGGGGATGGATGGGCATATTTATTATCTGACAGCTATGTTTCAGGAGGAGGAATGTACCTGGGCGGTGTATAAGTGTACGCCGGATACCGGAGAGTGTGTGGATAAGTGGGCACTAAAGGATATACCTAAGTCCGTGGCAGTGGACACCATCAGCGAGAATTCTCTGCACGAGTATCACATGCAGGTGGATGAGGAGGATACTCTGTATCTGGTGGATGGTGATAAGCCTATACTGTATGTGATTTCCAGGGATGGTGCTGTAGAAAAGGAAGTGGCATTGCCGGGGATAAGCAATGACAATTTCCTGTGGAACCCGGAGGGAAATCTGCAATTCCTTGGAAAGGATGAGAATGGAAAAGGAACTGTATATTGCCTGGATAGAGACACAGGAGAAATTACTGATATGACAGTGCTGTCACAAGAAAATGTACAGTCACTTGGACTGGATGAGCAGGGAAACATCTGCTATTATACCGGAACTGAGCTGTTTTTTCTAAACGGAGATGGGGAAAAGGAATACTTTATTCAGTATGAGAAGAGTATTGTGAAGCCGGAGGATTTGCTTTGCTTTCAAATTGTTGACAATAGTGTCATATATTTAAATGATAGTAGAAAGCTGATTCGGCATACGAAATCTGAGGCCCATGCAGGGGTAGAAAAGGAAATCCTTACCCTGGGATACGCCGGTACCTTAGATAGTGAATGGAACCAGTATGTGATGGGCTTCAATAACAGCAGCATGTATTACCAGGTGCAGCTAAAGGAATATGATGTGGATAACGGACACGAAAGGCTTCTGGCAGATTTATCCTCGGGAAGAGGACCGGATTTGTTCTTTACCAATATTGCTCTGGTACGGGAATTTGTAAAAAATGGTCTGATAGAGGATTTGAACCCTTATTTACAGGACGGAAAGGGGCTGGAGAGGGAGCATTTTGTAGAAAGTGTGTTGAATGCCAATACCTACGAGGAAGTGCTTTATACCATCCCCCAGAATTTTACCATTGATTTACTTTTGGGCATGAAGAAAAATTTTGCAGGCGTCGATGCTATGTCATGGACGGTGGATGATTACATGGAAATCGTGAAAAATTGCGGTGGTATGGAGGTTCTGGCGGGTAAATATATTGCAGATACCCAGGAATGGGCGAGACTATTAATTGCCATGCCTGCTTTAGAGGGAAATCTGGATTATTATGCGGACGAGGAACAGGGGGTAGCCCGTTTTACAGAGGAGGAGTTTGTGGAGCTGCTGCATTTGGCATCCGGCTATCAGTACCGGAGCTTCGGAAACAATGGTATGGAAACCAAAAAGAAGCTATTGGAGGGAGATTTGCTTCTGGAGAACTGGATGATTACCGATGTGCAGACCTATCTGGAAAACCGGGCAATTCTGGGAAATGAAGAGATGTATCTGACATATCCTACGACCACAGGTACAGGCGGCTATGGAATCCAGAATTATGGCTCCTTAAGTATCAATGCCGGAAGTGAAAAGAAGGAGGCCGCATGGCAATTTATGGAGTATGTGCTGAATGGCCGGGGAAGCCGTCAGAGTGTGACGGGGCAGTATTTTTCAGCGAAGGAAAAGACTCTTTCCTACCAGCTGGAATGCGCCACGATAAAGCAATACCAGTATGATACCAAGGGAATTGGTTATCTGTTGGACAAGGATGGTAACCCTATTGAAAGGCCGCGCTATTCGGGAGAGAGCTTTGGAGTACCCTACGAGGT
>CAZOSU010000126.1:0-1566 GCA_964582515.1 uncultured Acetatifactor sp.
GATCAGCCGGCGGATGCAGTCCTGAAACAGCGGGATGTTCAGTGCATGGACAGTCATGGGATTACCTGCCAGTTTCTCCAGAATCTTCTCCATTTTTCCACCGGATGCTGCTGCCAAACCATCTCCAAGCATGTTCATTCCATAAAGGAACAATGCCAATCCGCCAATCATGGCTAACCATCCAAAAATATCCATTTCTCTTACCGTACCTTTCCTTCATACGAATTATAGCTTACTTCTCCATCATACCTTATGAATGTAAAATCTATAATCCATGAAACGTAAAATCTAAGTAAAATCCCTTTACATTATAACGCATTCAGAATACCATCTGCAATAGCCTGTGCAATTTCCTGAAATCTACTATCAAACAATTCGTTATCTGCATCCGTATTGATAAAACCGACTTCTACCAAAACAGCAGGCATGGAAGTACGACGAAGAACCGCCAGATTCTGTCTTACATTCACCCCCAGATTCACAAAGCCAACCTGCTCCAGCTCTGCATTGATGGAGTAAGCCATATTTGCGGCCGCACCATAAGGACTGTACACCAGACTTTCCACGCCTGTGTACTGATTAGGTATGGGACTGGAGTTGCGGTGAATGGAAATAAAATACTCTGCACCGATGCGATTTGCATCCAATGCTTTCTCCGTGGGTGTTTCATAGATATCCGTAGTTCTGGAATAATATACATCCACTCCGTTTCTCTCCAAAATCTCCCCCACTGCCATGGTCAGTGCCAGTGCATCATCCTTTTCCTGACGTCCCTGGTACGTAGCCCCGGGGTTATCCCCTCCATGCCCTGCATCTAAAACTATAAGTGCCATTTTTGTCCTCACAAACCTTTTTGCTCATAATAGTATATGTTAGACCCTCAAAAACGATAACAAGCCGGAGCATTACTCTCCGGCTTTAATCTTAATGTTTACCAGGCTCCTCCTAATCGAAATCTTTTCTGGCGTTGTGGTCCTGCTTCTGGTTCTCCGGTGTAGTCTTCTGTGTCACACTGTTAAACTTATGAAGATTCTTCTGCGTTTTCAGCATCTCTGATTTTGATTTATTCATTCTATCCCCCCATAATAGTATTTCTCTACGCAATACAAGCAATTTTATTTTCTGATTTCTTTGCCCATCCTCCTAAAGTTTTCTGTCTTTTATCCGATAATTATAGTGAGATGATAACATATACAGGAGGTGATTACCAAGACCTACGCAACAGAAAGCTTATATAGTATTCAAGAGGTTTCGGTAGTATTCCCTACTTTGAGAACCCGTTCGGAAAAAAAGAAAAACTACCGGTCCACGCAAAATGCTTACACGTCCCCGGAGAAATCCTTCTCCGAAGCTTTCGATGAGGCCAAAGCAAAAGAGCAGCCCCGTAATATCCACGTTAGCACCAGCGGATATACGAAGAATGCTCTTCCGTTTCATAATCTTGTAAATCAGAGGGAATATGTGTAAATGAAAATATCAGAAACTATATTGTAAAACACGGAGAATGGACATTTATCCTTCTCCGTGTTTTTATGCATTATATATTCCTTTACATCTATACTCTGC
>CAZOSU010000126.1:1576-7489 GCA_964582515.1 uncultured Acetatifactor sp.
CTGCCCATCCTTCGCTTATACCACTGCAGCATCTTAGTGCTATATTGATACAACCCATATGACGCACATACTAATATCAAGGGTAAAAAGGCAAATAAATACCTGGCCCTGGCTTCAAATAGCATCTGATAGAAGAAAATCCCCAGAAAAGAAAGGACAAATACAAGCTTTTCCCTTTTTCCTCTATTCACACACAACCCTGAAATTCCTAGCAGACAAAAAATCCACACGAGCTGCATAATCGTGTTGTATGCTCCTACATACGGACCATCCCAATAAACTTCCCTAAGAAAGGTGGTCAGCGATGTATCGGTAGCCACACTTGGAGAGTAGTAGCTGTTTATCCAGACCTCTGTTCGCCATCCAAAGAGACCATCATTAAAAGTCATCACCATTTTGCGCAGCCAGAAAATTAAGGTTCCCCAGAGCCCCTTCTCTTCTATTCTTGCAAGGGCGCGCTCCCAAATAATAGCATCTCTCTCTTTTCTGTCCGTAAATTGAAATTCACCATACACGGCACTGTCACTGCTGTTATAAGAGCCCGTACTTTCTTCATTCAGCCCCATGTAAAAGTATTCCACAGCCCCTGCCTCTATGTTTTCATTTATCTCCAATCCCATAGATTCTATCATACAGCTTCGGACGCCATCCACCATAAACAGGACTGCAACAATCAATACCACATTGAAAAGGAGATATTTCCATTTTCCCCTCATATCCTTGAGAAATGTAATAAACTCCGCCCCCAATACTGCAATGATAACGATAAATAGATTAGGCTTTATCAGGCCACCCAATCCTCCGAATCCAATTGTCAAAACAATATACAGCAATTTCTGCCACACCTGCACAGCCTGCGTATAGCACACATAAAAGTAAATACATAGCACAGGAAAAGCCATACCATAGGTATCCGTATATGGTGCAATCTTCCACGGTGACAATCCAATCAAAAGAACATTTAGAAAAAATGTCAGCAACAAAACCATTACATTTCCGGTCAGTCGTTTGACTGTAAGACAACTGAACAGCCCTCCCACTGCCATTAATGCGCAATTGGCTTGTACCCAAATAAACTGCGGATTTATCATGAAATCCAAGGTATGCTCTGCCCAATATAACAATTCTCCAAGAATATAGGTTATGGGAATATTATTCGTATATATGGACAAATAATAAAAGTAGCCCACCGGAATTCGCTCTGCCACATGATTCATCGCAGTTCCACTGACCACCATAATATCCCACGGAAGATTAAAGACAATTTCTCTGGCAATTCGTTCACTGAGGAAGAATACTGCAATGAAGAGAACAATCAATAATAAATTAACGATTCTATTTCCCCTTTTTGTCAGCGGATATTTCCTGCACCGGTTTACCAGATAAATTGTTACCAAAAGGGTCGGTATTGCAATACAAAATAATACCCAGTTTGGCTGCACCGTTATCATTTTCAAGCCTTCGTTATAATCCATCCCGGTTCCCAGAAAAATTACACAACATAGCACCGGAAGAAATGCTGCTCCCAAAATCACATATAATACTTTTTCCATTAATTCACTGATTTGTGTTGTCTTTTTCATGGCCTCTCCCCTTTGTCGTATTTTGGGCAGAACAAGACGACCGCTCTTTCCCGCAATATATTAATTTAATACTTCAGGAATATTTGTCGAAACACGCGTCGAAAGCTGAAAAATAGACATCAAAAAGCTCCAAGTCCAATGTAAAACAATTACATAGAATTACTTTACCCTCAATTCTTTTATTATCAGTTACTTCAAAGCTATGTATTTAGATTTTTCTTCAATTTACGCAACAAAAAAACCGCCAAATCCACGAAACCTCGTAAATTCAACGGTTTTTCATGCAGGAGATGGGACTTGAACCCACACGTAGTCACCTACGTCAGATTTTGAGTTCTGTGGATTGTGTTTTCCACAGATATTATCATGCTGTGAATGCCCATTTTATCACATATTTTCCACCTCGCTCCATTACAGTACATCCACCGTTGATGTCAGCGTTGATGTCAAACCAATAGTATGAGACCCATTATAACCATAATGGAAAATGGAAATGCCGGGCTACTTCACTTCAAATTGCTTCATCTCGCTCTCCGTCAATGGCCTGCCCAATTTCTTGGATTGCAAAATAGCCTCTCTCAACCGATACACCTTATTCTCAGAAGGTGCTGTCAAGCGACCATCTGGCATAGCTTCGCCAAAGCGGTCCATTTTGTCGATTACAATCTTCGATTTTCTTTCTGCCACAATCATGCTTACTCACCCTCCTTAAAATATTTGTTTATCAATGCAATTGCACCGTAACTATCTATATACATTGTATGCCAATCAATGGATTTTGCATTCAACGTCTGTCGATAATGCTCCACTAAATCGGTCTTCGCCGTAAACTGCACATAACCTTCATTACCTACTTCCCAGCTCAGCTTACAGGCAATCGCAAATAAATGTGCTCCTACGCCTTTGTACTTACCATCTTTGCCTACATTGCCTGGCGCAGCCTCAACGATATCAACATGGGTATAGTACTGGTCTCTTATATGCTTAAGAGCAATCATTCCTTGTACTTCATTGTCATCTTTTAGAAGTAATTCATAAACCTCATACCCCTGCTGGTGCGGAATACTCCAATCAAAATTCCATCCCAACGCTTTCAAAACTGCAGCATCAGATTTCGAAATTGTCTTACGAACAAGACGGTACTCTGTATCATGTAGCTCTCCTGTCTCATTGCATACCAGGCAGTCGGTTAAAGAATCAATATAGATATCTACTTCCATTTAGTCATCACCTCATCTTATGCTTATATTATACTCCATAAATTAAATAATTAACAGCGATTCTTTTAAAACTCCTGCAACTGATTTCCGGTAAGCTTGCTAAGAGCTGCTTTTCCAATTCCACTTCCCTTGACATGCTTCGTGTATAGCTCCAAATAATTCCAGTATGTGGTCTCTTTTACTTCATTTCGTTTGAAATTGTCCAGATACTTTGGTACCCATTCCTCCAGAGTAGTTTCCGCTTTCGATTTCTTTCCCCCTTCGCCTGGATTATTCTGCTTCTCCTTTAATTTTGCTTTCGCTTCTGCCTGCGTTTTGCCATAAACATAATGCCGCTGAAACTCGGCATCAAAATATGCTGCACACCAACGCTCGTCTTTCCTTTTGTAAATTGTACCTTCGCCGTTGCTACGCTTTCCCATACGAACTCCTTTCCACTAAAAAAGAGCTAGTTTCCCAGCTCTTTTTCTCCGTTCAACCACTGATGAAATTTTTCTTTCGGAACAACTCTCTTCTTTCCAAGTACCAGTGCCGGTATTGTTCCATCCCGGACCAGTTGATAGGCATAACTCCTACTGATGCAGAGTAAATCTGCTACTTCCTGAATTGTGTAAACTAATTTTTCCATATTGTCCACCTTTCCAATGGTTTTTCTATTATTTTTATCCATTAGTTAAAGATGCTTTATTTTTCTACTTTTTCCTCAAGAATCTTATAGCGGCCTTTTTTAACCTCCATTTTGAATGGCAATCCACAGTACTCTCTAAAATAATCCATCATATATTCCGAAATAGGTCTATCATTCTGTCCCACAGAAACGTAATATGATTCGAAATCTTCTTGTTCTGAGTGTGTGGCATCTAATAATAATCTTAATTCTTCTACAAGCTCCATTTTAGTATCTAAACTCCTCAGCTATTCCACCATCATTCATGCAAGTGTCACATTCACTGAATAGCGAACTACATTTCCTGCAACAATTCTCTAACCCCTCTTTCTCCATATCTTCCGAAATCATATCTTGTAACCGCTTCACACGCACATCCTTGACCTTTAAGAAGATTCTGGCAGCTTCCTTGGGCATATGGATTGAGGGATGCCATCTTGCATCTCCGCCAATCTCATTTGTTGCCCTGTACATATAACAGCCACCTTTTTCATCGGGTTTGTTAATGCAAATTCCTGAATGCTCATCTCCCTCACAGCAACAGCATTCAAAACGCTCCCATGTTTCCCGGACATACAGAATATCTCCCGGCTGATATGGTGCGCTTTTTTCTGGTCTTAATGGTTCACCACACCTCGCGCAGTAAATATTCTGTGCGTTTACATCGTATATGTACTCATTATGACAATACTTGCAAACCGGACATTCTTCGCTTAACTGTGGCTTAATTAATCGCCTTGTGACCGTCTTTCTATCTTTCAAAATTGCCACTGTCATATCTGTATTAAACAGAATCGGCTTTATCAATTTTTCCAAGAGTGACATTCCAATAATTGAATGTCTCTACATAGTCCATAGAACTTTCAGCGCCAGCCCAAAGTTTTTTGATTCCTCTGATTAGCAAGCCGAAGTTAGCATAAAAGGTTCCGATAGCCTGTGACAAAGCAATAAAAGAAGTTTGTGTCTTTTGGGCTTTTCCACTTAAAGAATCCATAACAGTTGACATTTTTTTTAAATTATCACTGTTCTTACCTGCATCAGAAGCAGATGCTCTAACGCCTTTCAAACTAACAGCAAAACCAGCAAGTGCCGCTGTCATTCGGATAATGTTATCACTTACCTGCGGAGCTCGTGACAATGTAGTCATGAGGTCATTCATGGCATTGCCAAGTGCTGGGAGATTGGTAATTGCGCGCTGTACGTTTGCACCGCCAAGTTTGCCAACACTGTCCGCAAGAGCCACCACTTGCGAGCTTCCAGCAGAGGCACCGCTCAAAGCATTTACCGCATTTGATAACGTCTTTATAGCAGATGACGCACTAAATATCTGCTGAGTGTTCAAATCGGTTAGACTCTGGATATTTTCCGCCAACCTTGTGAAATCAGCGGTCTTTACATTAGAAAGTAGTGCCGATGCCTGGGAAAATTTTGCCACGCCATCTGAAAGAGTTGCTAAACCACCGTTATTCAAATGAGACAGCGCACCAGATACCTTATCCAATTTGGTTACAAGGGTATCAAGAGAATTATTTACTTTTGTTGACTTACTCTCTATGGCTATCTCTAAACGGTCAATTTCCGCTCCCATACATCCACACCACCTATCTATGATTTGCACGGACGTTCGGGACATTCTGGCAAAAGAAAAGCACCCGACCTATGCCGGATGCCTGTTATTATCGTTTCCTATAATCTTTACTCAATATGTTAAGTTCCATGGTCTTGCGGTACAACTCGTCATCTGGGTGTATACCATACAAGAAACATTCTTCTTCGGAGAAAATCGATTGTTTCTGCTTCTTTCCAAAAAGGCGGCTCAAAAAGCCTCCTGCGCTGCCGGTCTGCTGACCCTGCATAATTGCCCTAGCCGCCCTCATGGATTTTTCATCAGGATAAAACTCGTTGTTTTCCCCGTACTGCTTTTCACCACAATGTGGGCATGTCAACAAATCACTATCAATTTTTTCTCCACACATCAAACAGCTGTGCAAATAACCCATGCAACCACCTCTTTCTGAGGTCATTGTAGCACATCCTTTTCTATCTGTCACTGCTATTTTTGTGGGTTCCCTGCCAATTTACGCGCCGCACGCTCTCCTTGGCAAAGAACTTGTCAACCTCACGTTGCTTCTCTTCTTCAGTAATATTCGCACTATTCTTGTACAAAACTTGCAAATTAATGATTTTTCTTACAACCTTTCTCTGTGGTTCTGTATCTACTATGGAATTGTCTTTAACTTTCTTTTTCCAAAACATATTGCATTACTCCTTAAGGCCATTGGTATTACCAAAACTATTGAGAGAGCTTTTTTGTTTAAATTTTACCTCGGGGTACTCATTTAGCACCCGGGGCACCTTTGCCACCAGCCCCCCACCCCTAAGGCCTTTTATGAGTTCGTAAAACTACACAAATACGAACTATCCCAATTTTACGCCATTCTTC
>CAZOSU010000127.1:0-7476 GCA_964582515.1 uncultured Acetatifactor sp.
TGGCGCAGGTAAGATTCTGTTTCGAAGAAGATCCCAGTGTTTTTGCAGATTTTTTTGGGCTGGATATTATGGTTGGTATTGAAGCGTATTTAAAAGATGCGGAAAAAGATAAGGAACGAGAGGTAAAGTCTGAAGTGTTGCTCCAATTATGGGAGGACATAAAGGATGAAAGAACAAAAAAATAAGATTACAGGGAATGACCTGCGAAAGGAACTATTTCGTGGAAATTATGGATATATTGCATTGGGCATTTTAAGTGCAATCCTGCTTGCGGGGTTAAATTTATTTTTACAGTGGATGGTACAACAGCTAATGGATGTTTTGGCCGGTACGCCAGGAAACTTTTCGTTAAATGAGCTTCTTGGTATGGCATTGGGGATGCTTTTGGTTTTATTTGTTATGGAGCTGATTGATTATGTTTCTAAGCCGCGTTTGTTGTCCCGCAGCATAAAACAATACACGGATTTTGCTTTTTCAAAGTTATCAGAGAAAAATATATCCGCATTTACAGGAGAGAATAGTGCAAATTATATTTCTGCTTTATCAAATGATACCAATGTTATTCAAACCAACTATGTGGAGAGTACATTTACTGTAATTATGCAATGCATTTCCTTTGTGGGAGCATTGACAATGATGCTTATGTATAGTCCTGTTTTAACTGTTGTAGCAATAGGATTAACTTCTTTGCCAATCATTGCTTCTATTATCACAGGCAACAAGCTGGCAAAATTTGAAGAGGATTTGTCGAATAAGAATGTAGGCTTTATCGCTACGATAAAGGACTCTATTAGTGGATTTTCTGTGGTAAAAAGCTTTAAGGCAGAAGAAGAAATTACTGAGATAGTAAAAGAAAGTAGCCTGCAGGTTTCCAATGCGAAAGCAAAGAAAAATGAGCGGGAAGTGATTATTGATTTAATAAGTACTACAGCGGGTATTGTAGCCCAGTTAGGGGTGCTTTTTGTGGGAGCGTATATGTTATATGCGGGCTACAACATTTCGTCGGGTACCGTATTGGCATTTACACTCCTGATGAACTTTGTGGTTGAACCAATTGCAAAGGTGCCAACCATGCTTGCAAAGAGAAAAGCAGCAAGAAAATTGATGGACAAATTGGCAGAAGCAATTAATGAAAATGTATCGGAAGGCGGAAAGGAAATTTCATCCGATTTAAAATATGGTATTGAGCTTAACAATGTATCCTTTGCATATAATGAGGGCGAGGATGTGTTGAAGAATATCAGCTATTGTTTTGACGCGGGAAAAAGTTATGCAATTGTGGGTGGTTCAGGAAGCGGTAAATCTACACTCCTTAATTTATTAATGCAAAGTCATATGGGGTACAGGGGAGAAATTCTGTTTGATAAAGAAGAATTAAGAGAAATTAATACGGCATCGCTATATGATGTGATGTCAATTATTCAGCAGAATGTGTTTGTGTTTAATCGAAGCATTGTGGATAATGTTACAATGTTCAAGGATTTTGAGGAAAATGAGATTCACAGAGCTATTGAACAGTCCGGGTTAGCAACTTTATTCAGGGAAAAGGGGAAAGACTATATGTGCGGTGAGAATGGAAGCGCGCTTTCCGGCGGTGAGAAACAGAGAATCTCTATTGCGCGAAGTCTTCTTCGCAGGACTCCGGTTCTTTTGGTAGATGAAGCGACAGCGGCTTTGGATAATCAGACGGCGCAGCATGTATTGGAATCCATTCTTCAATTGAAGGAGCTGACACGTATTGTTGTTACGCATGATTTGGATGAGGGTATTCTCAAGCAGTATGACGAGATTCTTGTGTTAAAGAATGGTACCATATGGGAAAAAGGGACATTCGATGGACTTATGAAACAAAAGGGTTATTTTTACTCTTTGTATTCGGTGAATCAATAATTAAAAGGAAGTTTGCGATTGGGCTATTAATAGGGACAAAGTAAGAACACTCTCAGGTGGAAACTTGGGAGTGCTTTTGGTATAATGATAAATATTATGGAACTAATGGGGTGATGAATGTGACACTGATTGAAACCGAAAGACTAATAATAAGACCAATAAATATAGAGGATAAGTATTTGTACGACGGATTTGAAAAAGATGCTATTGGAAGTATTGTAGTAGTTGAGGAATGAGAGGTAATGTATTGAGAGTTTTATATACAGGATTTAAAGGAAAAAATAATTCTTCTTATCAGTTGCTATCCAAGATTTCCGGGCAGAAGTTGTTTCTGACCAATTCATTTAAGGGCTTGGGAAAAGATATTATGAGTGTTACGGACCAGTTCGACTTGGTTGTGATGTTTGGTTTAGATACAAGCTTGAAGGATACTGTTAGAATTGAGCGTATTGCAGAATGGGAAGGTAAGGAAAGAACAACCAAGGTTGACTGTGATGAAACATGCAGGTGCCTGATGGCGAGTGGTGTTGAGTGTGTTGTTTCAGGGATACCAACACAGTATTTGTGTAATGCAGCATATTTTCATGTATTACAAAAGTTTGATGGAAAGGTGGTATTTATTCATATTCCGTCATTGAAGAATATGTCAGATGATATGTTGGACAGAATTGCGAAATGTATGGAGGAAATAGGGAATGAATATAGAGTATAGAAATTTATAATCCGGGAGCTTTTCCGCGGATTTGTGGTATGTTTTTATCGGTCTATGCTAAAAAAACAATAAAGTGCGGATAAAGAGTACGGGAGTGCGGGAAAGCAGGGGGCTGCTGCAAACTTAGATGAATAAATCGACTGGAGCAGCGGCTTCCTTTTTATGTCCCCCAAAAGAAAAGCTGGCTCCGAAAAAACAACCCTTCATGGTATAAAATACGTAGGGAAAGTAATGTACAAATCTTATTTTAAAAGTACTATCTCTGCCCCACCCACGAATACAATGTAAAAACGAATTTGTGGGGGATTTTTGTTGAAGGATTATATTGAAGAGCGTGCTACCAGCATTGCCAACTATATCATTGAACGTGGAGCCACCGTGCGGGAGACTGCCAAGGCTTTTGGGGTTAGTAAATCCACGGTACATGTGGAGGTAACGAAACAGAACGGTTAAAAGGTAAGGTTGTGTGGGTGGTTGAATAGGGACAAGTATGAAAAAGTACCCTGATTTCAAATTGCTTCCTACACTATGATTTTTTATAATATAGTTAAGACCTGCAGGAAGAAATGAAAGGGAAATTAACTATGCAAGACACAGGAAGTTACTATGTTATAAATCATTTGGTTATGTTTACCGGATTGACAGATAGGACCATTCGCAATTATATTTCCTCTGGAATTCTTCAAGGAGAAAAGATAAATGGACTATGGCATTTTACCCCTAAGCAGGTGGATAGTTTCGTGCGGCATCCTGCGGTTCGCCCAAGTATTTTGGCGAAGAACAATAGCTTGGTATATGATTTTCTTTTGGAGAATAAGAAGAAAAAACAAGAAATTTGTGTAATTCTTGACGCTCCACATGAGGATAAAAAGTCTGTTGCAGAATTCTTTTGTTATAATATTACAAATGGCGATTATCATGATATTCGCTTTGCATTTGATGGTGTTATGGAGGCGACAAGAGTGATTTTAAAAGGAGATGCAACAGAGGTGTTACGTCTTATGAATGAATATAACGCAAGGGGTGTCGCATCAAATTAGAGCAATTGAATAGGGACAAAGTAGGAGCACTCTCAGGTGGAAACCTGGGAGTGCTTTTGGTATAATAAGGAACGTAGCTTTAAGATGAGATTTAGAGGAAGAAAAATGGAAAAATACGTTCATCATGAAGATGACAGAATAAAGAATTTTATAAGTAAGTTGTACCTTCAAGAAAAATCATTAGAAGAAGTGGTTTATACAGTGTTTGATTGGTTCGATGTGCACATAGATTACAGCAGGTTAAACAATCCATTTTATCCGTTGCAAAGAAGCGATATAGATGTGTTAGAAATGTTGTCCGGTACTTGTGGAGATTATTCCAATTTGTTGGTGTCTGTATTAACTGCCCTAAATTATGATATGCAGTATGCTTATGTTAGGGTTGATTGTTATGGTAATCCTCAGGATCATATATGTGCAGCTGTATGGGATGAAGAAGAGTGGAAATTAATTGACGCAACATTACCATATAGGAAGTGGTGTGGTTTTGCTTGTCCACATAAAGAGTATGAGCTTTTGACAGTGGAAGGCTTCTGGGAAAGAATGAAAGATGAGGAAAAGTACTGGACAGAAAAGGCCATTGAATTTGGAAATGAAAAAAATGCGGGTTTGTTATATGCTCCATGGATTCATGAGGAGGTTTGTACAAATACACAAAATGAATTGGAATGTGTATTCTATTTATTGGCGTTTGAAAATAAAGAGGAATATCAGATATATGTGAATTATTTGGTATATACGGAGGAGAAAGCTTTTTCCCCAATTATGTGTAGAATTTCCGGAGACTATATGTATTTTTGTTTTTCGGAGAGAGAGGCAAAGCATATATGGGACAGCGAGCAGTGGAGCCAGGAGTATTTAGAAGAAAGTGTGCCCGAAACATATAAAACAAGGTATTATGAAAATATGCTGGCAAGTATTCAAAACAATTTGCCAAAGATACAAGCAATAATAGAAGATATTTAAGTGTGTGCAGATAAATAGAAAGGTTAAGAAAAGATGGGATATGAAGATAATTGGTTCTCCGTTGAGGAGATAGACCATAATACATATGCTATAAGTGAATATAAACATTGGGAAGAAACGCACTGTTATCTGATTTGTGGAACACAAAGAGCACTTTTGATTGATACTGGCTTGGGAATTTCTGATATTCGAACGGTCGTAGAACGTTTAACGGATTTGCCAATATTGGTCGTGACAACACATGTTCATTGGGACCATATCGGTGGACATAGTCTGTTTGAAAATATAGCAGTATATGAGAAAGAAGTGAGTTGGCTGGCAGAGAAATTTCCGCTTCCAATACAAGTGGTGAAGCATAATTTAACTTGCAGAGATTGTGAGTTTCCTGATAGTTTTTGTCTCGAAGAATATCAGATATTTCAAGGTATGCCGCAAAAAATTATTTATGATGGTGAATGTATAGATTTAGGGAATAGAAAGGTGGAAGTAATCCATACGCCCGGGCATTCTCCGGGGCACTGTTGTTTTTATGAGACTGAAAGGAAGTATTTATACTCCGGAGATTTGATATACAAAGGGTGCTTGGATGCATTTTATCCAACGACCGATCCGGTTCTATTTTATGAATCAGTAAGGAGAATACAGAAATATCAGATTAGTCGAATTTTGCCCGGACATCATCAGCTTCATATTGACAAGGGAATTGTCGATGAGATTGCAAGAGGTTTCTCAATGTTAGAGAAAAATGGGAAGTTACATCAGGGAAATGGCTTGTTTGATTTTGGAGATTTTCAGATACATGTGTGAGATTGGTGAGTAGTGGTTACGATGGGGGACGCATGGTTAATTTTAGAAGAATAACAGAAGAAAACTTTGATGCGATTATTAAAATGACGACCTGATGGAGAAGGATATGTAGCCTCAAATGCATATTCTCTTGCGCAGGCATGGTTATATAGGGATGCAAATGATGTGTACCCGTTTGCAATATATGATGATGAAGAACCGGTCGGGTTTATGCTGTTGGATGAAGACTTGGAAGAAAGAAGTTTAGTAATATGGCGAATTATGTTTCCGGTAGAACATCAAAATAAAGGTTTGGGAACAAAGGCTATTGAAAAGATTGTGCAGCTGGCAAAAGAATCCGGAAAATATGACTTTATGATTATTGATTATGTTCCTGAGAATAAAATTGCCGGGCATGTGTATGAGAAGGTTGGATTTAAGCCTACCGGAGAGATTAGCAATGGAGAGATTGTGATGAGGCTTGATTTTGAGTAAAAAACTTAGGGACAATTATTTAATCTACAATTTGGTAGGAGATTCAGTGTCTATAAAAATGATGCTGGGAGATGTGAAATGATAGGAATATACGATTGTTTTGGATATGGCGCAGGCTATGATGTTCCCTTTGAGGAAAGATACAAATTGATAAAAAGGGCAGGATTTGACTGTGTAATGTTATGGTGGAGCGACCAGTTTGGCAGAGGTGCCGGTTATAAGGAAGATGTTAGACTCGCCAGAAATGCAGGATTATATGTAGAAAATATTCATGCACCGGTTCATGAACAAAACAATTTATCTTTGGATACTTTGGATGGAGAAAGTGTGTTTCAAAGCTATTTGCAATGTGTGACGGATTGCTATGAGTATGATATTCCAACAATGGTTATACATCTGCCGAATGATAGGAATCCATTAAATCAAACAGGAATTGAACGATTGGAGTTGCTTATAAGTAAGGCAGAACAAAAGGGTGTTCAAATTGCTTTTGAGAATTTAAGCAATGTTCAAAACTTGAAAAAGGTGTTGGAGATGTTTCCTTCGAAAAATGTAGGATATTGCTATGATAGTTGCCATCATGTTAATTCTGCACCGAATGAAGATTTGCTAAAAATGTATGGTGCTCGTTTAATGGCGATACATTTACAGGATAATGGAGGTGGGCACAATCAGCATCAGTTGCCTTTTGATGGTAATATAGATTGGGCTGAGGTTATGGGGAAAATTGTAAACACTGGGTATCAGGGGGCAACAACCTTAGAGCCTATGAATTGGGATTATGGACATTTAAACATTCAGCAGTTCTTGGAATTGGCTTATGAGAGAGCAAGAAGACTTGATGATATGCGGAAGGGATAGGTTGCTAGGAAGATAAAGAAAGAAGTAAGTTAATTTGGTCAATTGAATAGGGATAAAGCACGGGCACTCTCAGGTGGAAACTTGGGAGTGTTTTGTGCTTGCTGATTGGGATTGTATTATTTGTGAAAGTGTACTATGATTAAAATACTGGTTGATATTTGGGGGAGGTGCATAGTATGCAAAGTATACTCGGTATAAAAATCAAGGAGTTTCGTACAAAGAAAGGCATTACTCAGGAGGAACTGGGACAACTGGTGGGAGTGACCACGCAGGCGGTGTCTAAATGGGAACGCGGTGGCACACCGGATGCAGAAATTCTACCCCATATAGCTAGAGCTCTTGGCGTTTCAATAGATGCTTTATTTGATATGGAACAGGATACCGGAAGTAGATTGGAAGATTTTATTATAGAAGAGTTGTATTCTAAAGAGGATGAAGAGGCTTTTCAGAGGGCGGTTTCTTTGTGTATTGCTATTGAAATGGGATTGTTTAAAATGAACTCATTAAAAAATAAGGCGGCCGGGGAAATGATGGATTATGTGGATGATGAACATGATTATGAATATTTTTCCACTCTTTTATCCAATGAAGGCCTCGTAAGAGTGAGATTGTCTCAAAATGGTAGATATTTCTTTATTATGCCGGAGCCGGAGGGTGGATATCGCGATTTTCTGGAAAATATAGAAGGGTTGTCACGTACTTTTAAGGTGTTGTCTGATAAGGAGA
>CAZOSU010000128.1:0-7448 GCA_964582515.1 uncultured Acetatifactor sp.
ATCTATGTGGCGGGAAGCCACGTATGAGCAAAAGGAATGGGCTCTGAATCAGGCTGTCGTGCTTTCACAGTATGGCAGCCTATTTGCTTTTTGTAAGAAGATGCAGGGGGAAAATATGACAGATTGTTTTCTGATACTGGAAATGGAAGAAACAAAGGACCTTACTAAAATTAAGGCCGCCTACTATAAAAAATTAAAAACGGTTAATCCGGAGGATGACCCGGAGGGATTTAAGAGACTCAGGAGAGCCTATGAGGAAGCCTGCGATTATGCCGGACAGCCGGATGAGGAGCAGGATGAAGCGGTGGATGATACGCCATCCGGCCAGTGGGTAGCCGGGGTGAGGGCTCTTTATGAGTCCGTCAGAGGCAGACAGGATTTGGAAGCATGGAAGGCTCTTTTCCATGACGATGTCTTTTTGTCTTTGGACGAGGAAGAGCTATGCAAGGAAAAGCTGCTGGTTTTTTTGATGAATCATATCTATCTCCCTACGGAAATCTGGAAGCTGATTGATGCTAAGGTGCAGCTTGTCAAGAATAGCAATAAGCTACAGGAACGTTTCCCAAAGCAGTTTATTGACTTTTGCGTGTACAAATGCAAGCAGGGAGAAAATCTGGATTTTAGTCTTTTTGACTGTGCGGATGATGCTGATGTGGATAAGTATCTGTACTACTATGATTCAGGCTATCGTCTTTTGGAGCAGGGGGATTTGGCTGCGGCAAAGCAGTCTTATGAGGACAGCCTGAAATGTGATGTATACCATCCGGTGCTGGACATTCTCCACATGCATTTGTTGGAAGCAGAGGAGCGGTATGAGGAAATGGAGCCGGTGCTGTATCAGCTTTTGGAGAGATATGGTGATGCGGATGTGGTGCGGTATCAGTGTGCGGAGGCTCTGTTTAAGCTGAAAAAATATGAGGAAGCGCAGGTGCTTTATGAGAAGCTGAAGGCCGGAGTAAATAAGCACTATATGGCCAATTATCGTCTGGCTTCCATTTATTATGAGGAAGGCCAGTACAAAAAGGCAAAGAAATGCGCGGAAATTGTGCTGGAATATGGTAGTGATGAACATTTCCATGAGCTTTTACAGAAAATCAATGTGGAGCTGAAGGATGGATATAAAAACGAAATGGCGGAAAATGGTGACTCTGCCATGGAGTATGGCTGGTGTCTGATTCAGAATGAGGAATATTATGCGGGAATCAGGCATGCCAGAAGTATAGAGGGTAAGGTGCCAAAGGAGAGAGAGATAGAGCGCAAGGGCTTGCTGGCCAAGCTCTATGTGCAGGCGGCACTTTACGAAGAGGCCGCAGAAATGGCACTGGTGTGGAGAGCAGGGCTTTTGGAGCGTCTGCCCATAGAGTCGGGGGATGATAAGAAATCCGATATCCGCAGAGTGAAGGATTCCTATTTTCTTCGCATTCAGGCTTACCATGCCATGGGCGGAGCAAAAAAGGAACGCTATGAGGATGCCTTAAGGGAAATTGAGGAGGTCATCGCCTTTGTAAAAGAGGATGAGGAGCGGGGCGAGCTTGAGGTATCCGTTTATTTGGAGCGCGCCCAGATTCTTCTGGAGATGGAGCGCTTTGATGAGTGTGAGGACCAGTGCCTTGCTATCTGGCAGGAGTACCACGTGGAGGCAGTATACAGCATTATGCTTAAGCTGGCAGCCAGGAGAAGAGATGCAAGCGGTGTGGTGCAGTTTGGTGAGTTTTGCATCAAGGCTTTTCCCCAGTATATGGCGCCCTATGAGGAGATTGCACTGGTATATCTTTGTCTGGAGAAGAAGGAGGAGATGGAGGATATCTTAAAGCAGGCAAAGGAGGCGGAGATTAAATCCATTTTTCTGGAGGCTTATGAATATCAGTTCAGAAATGAATTTGAAAAGGTAAAATATCCTGATGAGATGGAGCAGTATGAGAAGCAGTATAAGAATCCCATTACAAGGGACGGTAATATGACCCTGTATGAGGATGCGGTGAAATGCTTAAAGAGCATGTTTTATCGTTCTCCATCCATCTATTTGCTAAATGAAATCGGCAGACTTTATATGGATACCATGCATTATGAGGAAGCCGAGGAGGTATTTAGGAAGATTCTCTCAGAGCAGCCCTACGACCAGTTTGCCCTAAACAATCTGGGCTGTATCTATAAATACACCGGAAGATATGAGAAGGCGGTGGTCTGCTTCCAGAAGGCTATACGGTATATGGATGAGGAGCCTAATACATATCCTTACGGAAACTGCGGTCATACCTTTGAGCGAATGGGGGAGTACCATCAGGCGGAAAAGACCTACCGGGCACTGGTGAAACGATTCCCGGAGAGGGAGAAGGGCACCAGAAGAGATATTGCTACCAATATGGCCAGGGGCGGCAATTTAGAGGGCGCCCTGGAGTATATAAAGCAAAAGTATACCGGCTCTGATACCGTAAACGGTCTGTTTCTGGCCTTTGATTTGTGTATTGAGCTGGATAGCCAGGCTCTTGCACGAAAGTACCTAAAGGAGCTGGAGACCCAGATAAATCAAAAGGGACAGGGTGGTAATGCCCTAAAGCAGTATAAGGATTATCTGCAAAGAGCAGCAGAAGTGGAGTTTTTGTATGGTGATTATTTCAAGGCTCTTCGGGATGCTAAATTTTACTGCGAGAAGAGTGTAGCTTTGGTAACGCAGGGAAAAGCGGAGCCCTCCGATGCGGTGGGGGATTTGGCAGATTTCCTTTTTTATGCTACTCTTTATGAGGACGCCTTAAAGTGCGGTGTGCCGAAGGAAGAAAAAAAGAAGAGCTTCAGGGAGTGGTTTAAAAGCTCGGTGATTAATGTTTCTCCCAAATTTGAGGATGGCGTATCTAAGGAGGAATATGACAGGTGGACCCAGTGGGCCAGAATACAGATTGGCAGCCTGATGGAGCGCGGCTTCACCCCGGAGAAAAATGAGTATTTCTACCAACAGAAGAACCGGGGCTGGATGGCGTTTATGGCGGACTATTTTAATCCGGATAAGTCCCTGAATGCTGCATACCAGACCATCTGCGACGGTATCGTGTGTCGTTTCTGTAGTGAGAACTGCTGCATAGAGGAGCTTACCGCTCAGGCGCTTGTGAAGGAGCGGGAAGGAAGGGAAGAGGAAGCAATTGCTCTTTATGAGGCTCTTCAGAAGAAGAATCCCTTCCAGATTTATGCAAGATGTAAATTACGATTTAAAAAGCTAAACGAAGGAAGTAATTAATATATGATAGTAGGAATTGATTTGGGAACAACCAACAGCCTTATCGGCTATTTTACAGAGGAGGGCCCAAAGCTTATTCCCAATAGATTGGGTAAAAATTTAACACCCTCCATCGTCAGTGTGGATGAAGAGGGGAATGTGTATGTGGGAGAAACCGCAAGGGAACGGATGAGTCTGTATCCGGATACCGTGGCGTCCACCTTTAAGCGCAGCATGGGTAGCGATAGAGACTATGTGCTCAGTGGCAAAAAGTACAAGGCAGAGGAGCTTTCCTCTTTTGTACTAAAAGCACTGAAAGAGGATGCAGAGGTTTTCCTTGGACAGGAGGTGAGGGAGGCCATCATTTCCGTACCGGCATATTTTGATGATAAGAGACGCAAGGCCACCAAGAAGGCGGGTGAGCTGGCAGGGCTTAGGGTGGAGAGAATTATCTCCGAGCCCACTGCTGCAGCCATTGCCCACGGCTTATATGAGCAGGAGGGAAACGGCAGATTTTTGGTGTTTGACCTGGGTGGTGGAACCTTTGATGTGTCCATTTTAGAGCTGTTTGAGAATATTTTAGAGGTGCGTGCAGTTGCCGGTGATAATTATCTGGGTGGTGAGGACTTTACCAGAGTACTGGAAAAGCTTTTTTTGAAAAAACAGAAGCTGGATAAGCAGTCCATGTCCCCGAAAGACCAGGCAAGACTTTACCGCGCCGCAGAAAAGGCAAAGTGCCAGTTTGGGGATGAGGACTCCGTAACCATGCAGCTTGTGTATAAGGAGGAGGAGCTCGTAGCCGAAATTACTCGAAAGGAATACGAGGAGGCCTGTGAGGATTTATTCATGCGCATCCGCGAGCCGGTGAAGCGTAGTCTTTCCGATGCGGGAATTGCCCTAAAGGATATTGATAAGGTGGTGCTGGTGGGCGGTGCCACAAAGCTTTCCATCATACGTTCCTTCCTTGTGAAGCTGTTCCACAAGTTCCCGGATAAGGCCATGAATCCCGATGAGGTGGTGGCTCTGGGCGTAGCCATCCAGGCGGCCATGAAGGAGCGTCATCAGGATGTAAAGGAAGTGATTTTAACGGACGTATGCTCCTTTACCCTGGGTACCGAGGTGGTGGTGGAGTATGAGGAGGGGCATTTTGAGGACGGACATTTCTGTCCCATCATTGAGCGAAATACCGTCATTCCCGTAAGCCATACCGAGAGACTTTATACCGTGCGGGATGGGCAGGACAAGGTGCGTGTGAGAGTACTTCAGGGCGAGAGCCGTTTTGCCAGAAACAACCTGTATCTGGGCGAGCTGAATGTGACCGTGCCTAAGGCTCCCAAAGGACAGGAGTCCATTGATGTTACCTATACCTATGATATTAACTCTCTTTTAGAAGTACAGGTAAAGGTGGTTTCCACCGGGGAGACCCGGAAAATGATTATCAAGGGAAGTGACAACCGGATGACCGATGAGGAAATCGCAGCTCGTATGGAGGAGCTTTCCTATCTGAAAATCCAGCCCAGAGACCAGGAGGAAAACAGGCTGGTTATCCTACAGGCCGAGAGAATGTACGAGGAGCTCCTTGGGGAGCAGCGTAAAAAGGTGGAACGTTACCTGATGGTCTTTGAAGAGGCCCTTCGTAAGGGGGAGAGAGCGGACATCAAGGAAGCAAGGGATAATCTGGTGGAATTTATGAGTGAGATTGAACAGCTGTAATACTTACGAATAATATTTGACAACACCACAAAATGAAAATATAATTATGTGTGATTATTCAGAACCATGCAGCTTTGTGAAAAACGGACTGTCAAGCCTGCTTGTAAGGGCCGATTTTCACAAATTAATATGGAGAGAAGCCATTGATTCGCAAAAGGAAAGCCTCGAAGGGGCGATTTTACGGATTGGTTCTGAACTGGCTATGTATAGAAAGGGATTTTACGATGAAAGCATATGGTGTAAACGAATTACGCAGAATGTACCTTGATTTCTTTGAGAGCAAGGAGCATTTAAAGATGAAGAGCTTTTCGCTGGTACCACACAATGATAATTCACTTCTGATTATCAATTCCGGTATGGCACCACTTAAGCCCTATTTTACCGGTCAGGAGATTCCGCCACGACGCAGAGTGACTACCTGCCAGAAGTGCGTAAGAACCGGTGATATTGAAAACGTTGGTAAGACTGCAAGACATTTGACCTTCTTTGAAATGTTGGGAAACTTCTCCTTTGGTGATTATTTTAAGCATGAAGCCATTGCGTGGAGCTGGGAGTTTCTGACTAAGGTAATTGGTATGGAAGAGGACCGTCTCTATCCTTCCATTTACTGCGAGGATGATGAAGCATATGATATCTGGACACAGGAAATCGGTGTGCCGGGGGAGAAGATTACCAGATTCTACCGTGATGAAAACGGTAAGTGTGATAACTTCTGGGAGCACGGCGCAGGTCCCTGTGGTCCTTGTTCTGAGATTTACTACGACCGTGGAGAGAAGTATGGCTGTGGCAGTCCGGATTGTAAGGTGGGCTGTGAGTGCGACCGTTTCATGGAAGTATGGAACAATGTATTTACCCAGTTTGAAAGTGACGGTGCAGGTAATTATACCGAGCTTGTGCAGAAGAATATTGATACCGGTATGGGGTTAGAGCGTCTGGCAGTAGTAGTGCAGGATGTGACCAGTGTATTTGACATTGACACCATGAAGGCCATTCGCGACCGCATCTGTAATATTGCAGGGGTGACCTATCAGACCGACGATGCCAAGGATGTTTCCATCCGTCTGATTACCGACCATATCCGTTCCTCAACCTTTATGATTAGTGACGGTATTATGCCTTCCAATGAGGGACGCGGCTATGTGCTGAGAAGATTAATCCGTCGTGCAGCCCGTCACGGAAGATTACTTGGTATCGAGGGCAAGTTCCTTGCTAATCTTAGCCAGACCGTTATTAACGAATGTAAGGACGGTTATCCCGAGCTGGAAGAGAAGAGCGCATTTATTTTAAATGTACTTACCCAGGAAGAGGACAAGTTTGATAAGACCATCGACCAGGGTCTGTCCATTCTCTCTGAGATGATGGACAAGATGACTGCAGAGGGCAGAAATGAGCTTTGCGGCGAGGATGCGTTCAAGTTATATGATACCTACGGATTCCCTACCGACTTAACCGAGGAAATCCTTGCAGAGAAGGGCTTTACCATGGATATGCCCGGCTTTGCAGTATGCATGCAGCAGCAGAAGGAAATGGCTCGTAAGGCCAGAAAGACTACCAACTACATGGGTGCGGATGTAACGGTTTACGAATCCATTGACCCAAGCATCACTACCGCCTTTGTAGGATATGATAAATTAGAGGCACAGTCTAAGGTGACAGTTCTTACTACAGAAACCGAGCTTGTGGATGCATTAACCGATGGTGAGGTAGGCACCATCATCGTGGAGCTAACTCCTTTCTACGCTACCATGGGTGGTCAGAACGGCGATAACGGTATGATTACCACCCCGGATGGCAGCTTTGAGGTAAAGGATACCGTAAAGCTCCTTGGCGGTAAGGTAGGACATATCGGTAAGGTTGTAAGCGGTATGATTAAGGTTGGCGACGTGGTAACCTTATCCGTGGACAAAACCTTAAGAACCAATACCTGTAAGAATCACAGTGCAACCCACCTTCTTCAGAAGGCACTTCGTGAGGTGCTTGGCTCTCACGTAGAGCAGTCCGGTTCCTATGTGGACGGTGAGAGACTCAGATTTGACTTCAGCCACTTCTCCGCTATGAGCGCAGAGGAGCTGCAGAAGGTAGAAGCTTTGGTCAATGAGAAGATTGCAGAGAATATCCCTGTTATCACTCAGGAAATGTCCATTGAGGATGCAAAGAAGACCGGTGCCATGGCACTCTTTGGTGAGAAGTATGGCGAGAAGGTACGTGTAGTATCCATGGGCGATTTCTCCGTAGAGCTTTGCGGTGGAACCCATGTAGGTAATACCGGCGTGATTACTGCGTTTAAGATTATCTCTGAAAATGGTGTGGCAGCAGGTGTGCGTCGTATCGAGGCATTAACCGGCAAGGCTGTATTTGATTATTATAAGAGCATGGAAGCAACCGTAGAGGCTGCTGCAAAGGTGGTAAAGGCAAACCCTGCAAACCTTGTAGAGCGTCTGGAGCATGTGATGGCTGAGATGAAGGCTCTTGCTTCTGAAAACGAATCCTTAAAGAGTAAGGCAGCTAAGGATGCCCTTGGTGATGT
>CAZOSU010000129.1:0-3657 GCA_964582515.1 uncultured Acetatifactor sp.
TCGGTCCCGATGGAGCTATAACCTACTGTCTGGCAACCGTCGGCTTTGAGGAGGAAGTGCTGCCAGACACGATGGAAATAGAAGGTGTGGAGAGAAATCTGACCTGGGTAAAAATGAATCCCAATTGGACAGATACATCAGGGGATGCATCTATATATTCCAGAGATGTGGTCGGCGCCCGTAAGATTCCGGTCTTGATCAACTATAGCTTGTCTGGGAACCCGGTGAAGCTGGAAGAGTTTGTGACTTCTGCTGCTGGGTGGAGAAAAGAACCTTTGTTTATCATTGATTTAAGAGGAAACGGAGGAGGAAACGACAATTATTCTAGTCGGTGGATGGCAGGATTCATTGGCACACCAGTATCATACAAGTGCATGTGGGCTCAAAAGTGCAGTTCCGTTCTATTGGGCGCATGGGAAATGATAGGATTTTATGATGAGGGGATAAAGGATAATCTGAACGGATGGCGCGGTTTGCCGTCCAGTGAAGCTGGTGCTTGGGAGACAGAAAATACAATTTTCGTAATGGTAGATCAATTTACTGGGTCTGCAGCAGAAAGTTTTATTGCTGAGCTAACCTTGGGAAAGCGCGTAGTATTGGTGGGAAGCAATACAAGAGGAGGCCTGAACTTTGGCAATGTGATTGCCTTGTATCTTCCGAATAGTGAAATTCAGATAAGATTGGGAAGTAGCATTTCTTTCCGAGACTCTCTGGAAAATGATGAAGGAGTGGGATACTATCCTGACCTGTGGGTGACTCCAGGAGAGAGCTTGCTGTCAATACTTCGTCTCTGTAAATATTACGGGCTGTGAGAAAAGAATTAACCCGATGGTCGCCCCTTGTGGGCGACCATCGGGTTTCACATAAAATTTTCTATTCTGTACTGTCCCAAAAGGAAAATGTAAGACGTTATTATATATGGAGAGCAATCAAGTACTTGTAGGGGTGAACTACCCGTGATGAAAGAGGTTGTAAACAAGCAGGCGAGGTTTTGCGAGAGGCTATATTTTTGTTGGAAAAGCGAGCCTGAAGTGATTGGTTCGATCTTACTTTTGGAAATGAGGGGACAACATGGCGCCTTGTGTGTTGGGCATAGGGTATTCTGTCGATGAATACGGAACAATCGCTACCGAGTGGGAAAAATACGGCCTAACATTTGATCATGTAGGTAATATTAGACAAGCAGCGGCTATGCTTGGGACCAAAGAATACATCTGCGTTGCTATCTGTACCGATGTTATTCCACAGGGGGATTTGGATGTACTGCGAAAGGTGCGGCCCGTACCAATCATTGTGGTACCTCCATCTTATTCTGAAGCACAAAGATACGCCTGTGTTCACTTTGGCGCAGCTCAATATTTGCATACCTATAATCATCCCCTGGCGGCAGTGACAACCAATCAAAACGGAATGCAAAACTATTTGAGTATTCCGATGGACAAGCGTAAGCCGTTGACGATTATTACAGTAGAGAATTTATCTTTTTGTTTGGAGTATCGCTCTGTTGAGGTTGCAGGGAAAAGGATTGAACTTACTGAAAAAGAGTTTGACATATTTGCTCTGTTAATTATGGATCAGCGGAAAGTTTTTACCCATGAAATGATTATGGATACAGTTTGGCATGAGGATATTTCTTTTTATTCTCCCAAAGCAATTACTACTCATATCAGCAATTTGCGCAGAAAGCTAAAGATTGCTCCGGATGTTCCCGAATACATAAAAAATGTTCGCGGTGTTGGGTATAAATTTGAGGTTCCCAAATAAGGCTTATTAAATCTTATCTCCAAACGGGCAAATTCTTATCCATAGCTTATCAATTTCTTGATTGTACTTGTGTATGCTTATGCCTACACAAATGTCGTTACGCTAAAAAGACACAAGACGGCAAGTGCTGCCGCCTTGTGTCTTTTACTTTTCTGATGCAGTATCGATCAGTGCGCGAATCGTGACTTTGATGACCTCCAGAGAGCGTTTGTCACAGGAACACAGCATTCGGAGAAGTTCACCGACCTCATCGTCCATTTCGCGCAACTCGGGATAAAATATCATCTGGGGATCCAGAGCTAACTCGCGGACCAGTTTAATAAGTACGTCATAGCTGGGTTTTTGCCCTTCATTTTCGATACGATATAAATAGCGTTCTGTGATCCCAACTCGTTCAGACAGCTTGTCCATTGTAACATCTGCCTTTTGGCGGGCTGATTTTATCACTGCACCCGGCGCTTCAGGTTCTGTATGCACTGCTGGTTCACCTCCACCTATAATTGTAGTTTTCCACGCCAGGTTTATAATGGCGTGACGGTTCAATTATAAGTGGCACATTATGTCAGGGCTTGTCGAAATAAATACTATCCCGCCATATAAAAAAACGCAGTGATGGCGGGACGATTTAACATGTCATTCTCCCTCCAATCCTGTGTTTAGGATTGGAGGGTTATTTTATGCGCTGGTCATACACTGGTGTTCCGCTGCTGGTTCAAAGCAGCGGATATGATACTGCCTGATCATTTCACCCCCTAATGGTGAACGGTCAAAAAAAGCCAGTTCCCGCAGAGAGCCTTTTGCGGGCTCTGCTGTGAACTGACAGTTCAGCGTAATAGTGAAATAGTTTGTTTCAGCGCACCTATTGTGCGGCGTATTGCGCCGTGTGATAGGTGCGTTTTCATACATATCGGAGCTGTGCTCCATTGCCGTGGGCCTCCTCATTGTGAGTTTTTCGCTTGAAAAATTCACAATGAACGGAGGAAAAACAATGGATGGAAAGCATCCGAAATTTATTGATCCGAGTCCTAAACGCAGGAGAGATAAGGACAACCCCTATACGATATTTACAGCAGGCATCAATTCCTCCCATCCGCAGTACTACATCTCTTTTCGGGATGTAAATGGTGAGTGCCACTGCATGGAGATCGGGAGGGAGCTGTTTGAAGCTCTTGATCAGTTTGAGCGTGAGGACCTTTCTTTTATGAACGAAGTGGACAGGCATTATGAACAGTCAGAACAGACCGAAGCATCTATCAACAGACGGTCAGTGCAGCAGGCAGAGCCGCTGGAAGACATGGTAGCCCGACGGATAGAGGCAGAACAGCTTCATAATGCCATCGCGCAGCTGCCCGAGCTGCAGCGCCGTCGGTTGGTTCTTTACTACTTTGGAAGCTTTACATACAGGCAGATTGCAGATATGGAGGGGTGCAAATATCAAACAGTTCAGGAGTCAATTCAGGCGGCATTGAAAAAACTAAAAAATATTTTGATTTAGACCCTGTGTTTTAGCGTTTAAGTGAGGAAACAGGTGAAGGGCAACGGAAAGCCTTTCACCTGTTTCCTGTTTACCAGGGGAATGGGTTTGCTCTTTGAAAACTGCATACCCATTTATCAGACACATTCCCATTGCTGTTGCGATGAGCATAAGCCACATTAGCGACTGCGCCACGATCTACTGAGTTCAGTAAGGAGCGAGGAACAGTTGGCTATAACCGTCGGGTGGTTCCCGGCGCGGCCATGACAGGCAATGGTGAGATACTCCTGCTCCGTCGTAGTCCGAGCGAGTCAGCGCCCTTCCGAGCGTGAGCCGTCGCAGGCAACGAGAGCAGCCGACAGAGATCCTGCCGGGGGTGAGATTCCCGTGGAGCTGATAGCCGTCAGCCGTCTGATAAC
>CAZOSU010000129.1:3667-7437 GCA_964582515.1 uncultured Acetatifactor sp.
GGCCGGGGTGTCGAGGACAAATAGGCTTGCTTTGAATTATGGCCAAGCGGAAAGACGGCTATCGAAACGGAGATTTTGTTTATATCTCACCGACCGTGAATAGTGTTTCCGCTTGGTCTCCTACATAGGCGGGAAATCGCCTAATATTCAAAGGAGGTCAAATACATGAAAGAGACATATTTGCGAGGCGATATGTACTACGCTGATCTCGGTGAAGGCATTGGTTCCGAGCAGAAAGGGTATCGCCCTGTCATTGTCATCCAGAATAACACTGGCAACAAACATAGTCCTACAGTCATCGTAGCAGCCATTTCCAGTAAAATCGGCGTAAAGGCTAAATTACCCACCCACTATTACATCGAAGCCGACTATGGTCTTCAGATGCCTTCTATTGTTCTGTTGGAGCAGCTGCGCACCATTGATAAGCAGCGTTTGGATGCCTACATCGGCAGGCTGCCCGAACAGCATATTCAAGGCATTAACCATGCTCTTGCAATCAGTGTTGGCTTATCAAACTCCAATCTTCCGAAATTGACCCTGTGTCTATGCAGCGCCTGTGCGGATAACTTCCGCGATACAGGCGCTTTTGCTTTGCGTCGGACAGATGCAAGGAAGACCCAACAGTTGGGCTGCGTTTACTGTGGTCGGCGACTTGGAGTTGATTATGAAGTAACTCAGATTAAGCGGGGGAAAGGAGGCGGAGCTGATGTTTGAAGATCGGATTGCCGCATTGAACGCAGAAACTGAGCGAGAGAGCGCTTTGGTTGCCGAGCAATGTTCCGGAAAGAGAACCTACACCGTAGACGAGATCCAGGATATTTTGGGAATCAGTAGACCTACAGCATACAATCTCGTTAAGAAGAATGAATTCCATAGTGTTAGGGTTGGAGGCCATATCCGCATATCCAAGAAAAGTTTTGATGAATGGCTGGACAGACAGATGTGAGAGAGCCCGAGGTGCGATGATGCGCTGATACGCAAATTCGCACATTGGACGGTTTTCTTGAATCCTCCTACAATGCAGTTAAGACCACGGAAAATACATTGTAGGAGGTACATATAATGGATGATTTTTTCAGAGAACGGGTGCTGGAACTGAACCAGAGTAATGGTGCAGCTGCGGAAGAGCATGGGAAGCGAACCTATACGGTTGAGGAGATCCAGAACATTTTAGGGATCAGCAGGGTGACGGCTTACAACTTAGTTAAGGCAGAGAAATTTCGCAGTGTTCGGGTAGGTGGTCATATCCGAATCTCGAAAAAGAGCTTTGACGCTTGGCTGGATGAACAAGCGGAGGAGTGACGGATGGAAGCTCCAAAGGCGAAAAAGAGCATGTCTGTCATGGAGATGGGAAGGTTATTAGGACTGGGAAAGACAGAATCCTACTGGCTCATTAAGAAAAATTATTTTACGACCATCATTGCCGGAAAGAGGATGCGTGTCATGCTGGACAGCTTTGAAGCATGGTATGCGGGGCAGACCCATTACAAAAAAGTTGATCAGGAAAGGAGTAGAAACGATGGCTTCAATCGTGAAGAGGAAAAGTAAGTATTCCGTGGTGTATACCTGTACAGATGAAAACGGAGTGAAGCGACAGAAGTGGGAGACTTTTTCCACGAATGCGGAGGCAAAGAAACGAAAAGCACAAATCGAATTTGAGCAAAGCACGGGGACATTCATTGTTCCAACGGCAAAAACCGTCAAAGATTTACTGGACGACTACGTTTCCATTTATGGGGTCAACACTTGGGCCCTTTCCACTTATGAAGGGCATAAATCGGTAATCGATAACTATATCGTTCCCATCATTGGAGATGTAAAACTATCGGATATCACACCCCGGATGATGGACAAATTTTATCAGAGTCTGCTGACGGTGAAGAGCAAACCCAGAAAATTCGGTGGTTGTCGAAATGAGTTTATTTCCGCACGGCAGGTGAGGGAGATACATAAGATCCTGCGAAACGCCTTTAACCAGGGCGTCAGATGGGAACTTATGTCGCGCAACCCGGTGGCTAATGCTACGCTGCCCAAGTACGAGGAAAAGAAACGTGATATTTGGGATAGCGAGACGCTGTTCCGAGCTATTGAGCTGTGTACAGATGACTTGCTGAAGCTTGCCATAAATGTCACCTTTTCTGCTTCGCTGCGTATGGGAGAACTCCTAGGCCTGACATGGGACTGTGTGGACGTATCTGAGGAGAGCATTGCAGAAGGGAAAGCCAGCATCTTCATCAACAAAGAATTGCAGCGCGTATCCCGAGAAGCGTTGGCTCAGCTCAATGGAAAGGGTGTACTTTTGGAGTTCCCACCCATCCTTAGATCTCAGCATACCAAGCTGGTGCTGAAGGACCCGAAAAACAGGACAAGTGTTCGTCGGGTATACCTGCCTGCAACGGTGGCAGAGATGCTTATTAAGCGAAAGCAGGAGATTGACGATCTGAAGGAACTGTTTGGCGAGGAGTATAAAGACTACAATCTGGTCTTTTGTTCTTCTATGGGGACACCGATTGAAGGCTCTGTCATCAACCGGCTGTTCAGCAAGCTCATAGAGGAGAATGATCTGCCCAAGGTTGTTTTCCATAGCCTGCGTCATACAAGTACTACCTATAAACTGAAGCTCAGTGGCGGAGACATTAAGGCGGTTCAGGGTGACACAGGACACGCACAGGCAACTATGGTCACAGAGCGTTATGCGCACATTATCGACGATGATCGGAGACTGAACGCAGAGCGCATGGAAAAAGCATTCTATTCCGGGGCAAAAGAACCTGCGGAAAAAACCAAGGAAACAGACCAGGAAGTTTTGCTCAGAATTTTGGCAAATCCTGAGATGGTTGCAATGCTCAAAAATATCGTGCAAGCGATGTAACAGCAAATGGCGCAGTCCTTCGAAAAGGGGACTGCGCCGTTCTGATAGAATCCGTTTATTTTATGCCGCTTTGCTTGCGAACAGATGTATTGCTTTACCTTAAAAGCATTTGCCCAAAATGAGCATACCTGCAAAGAGTGGGCAAAAAAGAGCCTGTTCTTTGCCTGTTAATTAGCTTGATTTTGCTTGTAACAAGTTGATAGTTCGACGCCAAAAAACCTTGATATTTCAATGGTTTTCTTTATTTCGTTTGTCTTTGATTTATGCCTCTGGGTGGTTCTCCTAAGCGGAAGGCCGCTGGTTCGACTCCAGTTCGGGGTGCCACACCTCCGGAGCCATATGGCTCCGGAGGTTGACTTTTTAAGGATTTGTGTTACAATCGGGAACGCAAAATAACGTAGAGGGGGTGCAATTATGGCAACTCTGAAGAAGATTTTTTCCTACTCCTTTGGTGCGGCTGACCTGAAGGCTCTGATCATTAAAATCGTGGTGTACATTGTAGCGGGCTTTGTGGCCGGACTGGTTTTGGGCCTGTTGAGCAAGATCCCTGTGCTGGGGGTTATTTTCAGCATCATTGGCTGGATCGTTGACCTGTATTGCCTGGTGGGTATTGTGCTGACCATTCTGGACTATCTGAAGATCCTGAAATAATTGAATTGCGGAAAGACAGCGGTCATCTCGAGTGAGATGACCGCTGTCTTGCAAAAAAAGGCCGCCTGCGATTGCTCGCAGGCGGTCTTTGAAGCATTGTGAGGTTAAAATCAGCCGTTGATGTAGTCGGCAATGGCCTCACCAGCCATACGGCCGGAGTTGATGGCGAAGCCCATGGTGTTGCCGGGCAGGGTGAAGTTGTAGCTGTCACCGTAGATGGTGTTACAGTCGGAACCGGCGGAGTACA
>CAZOSU010000130.1:0-7422 GCA_964582515.1 uncultured Acetatifactor sp.
GGAAGACTTTGCAGGTACACACCCTAAAGTCCACGGATCTGGGTGTGGCGTATCTTTTGAAATATGAGGGAGAGACCATTTACCACGCGGGAGACTTAAATCTTTGGCTGTGGTCGGGAGAGACGAAGCAGGCCAATGAGAATATGAAAAAGGCTTTTTATACCAGCATGGAGGACCTTCGGGGGGAGGAAATCCACGTGGCATTTGTGCCTTTGGACCCCAGGCAGGAGAGCGACGCATACGGCGGTCTGGAGGCATATCTGGAGCTGACAAATACAAAGAAAGTCTTTCCAATGCACTGCTGGGGGCAGTATAATATAATCAGGGAATTTAGAGAAGCCCACCCGGAATTTGGGGAAGCTGTACAGGTAATAGAAAGAGAAGGACAGGAGTTTATCCTGTAGAAAGGGAGGTACTTATGGGAGTTAACGGAATCGGCTATGAAAATTATGTAAATGGAAATCTGGGTAAAGCAGAAGAGCTGGGGAATGCGGCAGCAATTCCGGCACTTTCCAAGGATAAGGGGATTGAAGAGGCAGGGAAGACCAGCCCCACCGAAAAAACAGAGTGTCAGACCTGCAAAAACAGAAAATATCAGGATGGTTCAGAGGAGATGGTAAGCTTTAAAGCTCCGTCACATATTTCACCGGAGGCTGCCGGAAGCAGTGTGCGCGCCCACGAGGGAGAGCACGTATCCAATGCCTACAAGAAGGCGGCGCAGGGGAATGGCAGGGTATTGCAGGCCAGTGTAGCCATTCATACCTCCATCTGCCCGGAATGTGGCAGAAGCTATGTCTCCGGCGGTACCACCACCACAAAGATTGCATATAAGGAAGAGAATCCTTATGAGAAGAATTTAAAAGGATATCATGCCAATGCAACCACAGGGGACAATGTGGATACCTACGCAGAGTAAATGTAAAGGGGATAAGGGTTATGAAGAACAGATTGTATTTTTTACTGGTACCTGTTTATGTGGCAGTATTTGCAGTAATTTTATATATTAACGGAGTATTTACGGGGAATGTAGCGGATATGCCTAATTTGATTATCAATGTGGTGTTTTTGTTAATCATCGGTGTGATATTTGCCATTTCCTTTGTAAGCTTTGCAAGGGTAAATGAGGTTTCTGCTTCGCTGGAGAGGGCTACGGAAACCATTCGTAAGGAGTATACGGAGAATCGCCGGAATCTCTGGGAGGACTATCAGGGACGAAAGAAGGTGTTTGGGGTACTGGAGCTGGATGATGCCTTCCGCAAATATCAGAAAAAAATGCGCCAGTATACCACGAAGCATGGTATGAGCCGGGTGGCAGACCTAGAGGATTATATCGGGGAAGAGCTTTTGGACCAGGTGGGGATGACTTATTTTAATTCCACCGTATCCGGCACTATGACCGGTCTGGGTATTCTGGGTACCTTTCTGGGATTGTCCATGGGTCTTGGCTCCTTTAATGGTACGGATATCTACACCATCTCGGACAATGTAGGCCCCTTGCTTGCCGGTATGAAGGTGGCATTCCACACCTCTGTGTATGGTATTTTCTTTTCGCTGGTGTTTACCTATGTGCACCGCTGTGTCATGTCCTATGCCTATGAAAAGCTGGAGGATTTTCTTTCCATGTACAAGGAGTGCGTGGAGCCGGCGGTATCTACCTCTGATGAGAATGTGAAGGCTATGCTCTTATATCAGGCAAATCTGGCCAATTCCATGAAGGAGCTGACGGCTCTTATGAAGGGAGAGGCAGATAACCAGATGAAGGGTGTGGAGAGAATTGTGGAGCAGTTCACTCAGCAGATGGAGAAGGCCCTTTGTACGGACTTTAGTAAGCTTGGAAATACTTTGAACAGGGTATGCCAGGAGCAGGTTATTTATGCGGAGAATTATAAGCAGATGGAGCAGACCACCCAGTCCCTGATTTCTGCCAATATTTCTTTGCAGAAAATGGTAGAGGCCTTGCTGGACAAGCAGGAGAATATTGAGAAGCAGATTCGGAATCAGTGCGAAAGACTGGACGATACCTGCGACCTGATTAATGAAGAAATCACCAATCAGTTATTTACCTTAGGGCAGATGAAAGAGTAGACAAGAGGTGGCTTATGGGACAAAGGAAACATAAAAGATCTGCCTACTCCGAGCACAGCTACTGGCAGTCCTATTCGGATATGATGGCGGCGCTTTTGCTGATATTTATCCTGATTATCGCCATTACGCTGATGATATACAGGCAGAAAACCATGGATTTGGACGTGACCAGGGAGGAGCTGAGCTTTGCTTCCGAGGAGCTGGAAAACGCCAGACTGGATTTAGAGAATTACCGGGCAGAGATTGAAGCCTCTAATAAGGAATTGGAGGATTCCAAGAAGGAGCTGGAGGATTCCTACGCCATGCTGCAGGATGCCTATGATAAGGTGGCATTGACCTCCGAGGAGCTGGCGGCGGCTTATCTGGAAATTGATAGGGCGAATCTGGAAATTCAGAAGGCAAATCAGGAGCTGGCCAATACCAAGAGTGAGCTACAGGATATTGTAGGTATCCGTACGGATATTATTGGAGAGCTGCAAAGTAAATTTAATAATTCCAGTATGACGGTGGACCCCCAAAACGGTTCGATTACTTTTTCAGCAGACGTACTTTTTAGTGTAAACAGTACCTCCTTAAATGCAGCCAGCAAGGAAACTCTCCGGGAAGTGATTCCCATGTATCTGGGCGTTCTCTTGCAGGATAATTATATGGAATACATTGCGGAAATCATCATCGAGGGACATACGGATACCAATGGCAGCTATCAGCACAATATGCAGCTATCCTCCGGCAGAGCCCAGTCCGTGGCAAAGTTCTGCATGGATACGGACAACGGTCTTTCAGAGGAGGAAGTGAAAAAGCTCCAGTCCGTGTTGACTATAAATGGCCGTGCCAGCAGTGCACCCATTTATCAGGCAGGCACTACGGAGGTGGATATGGCAGCCTCCAGACGAGTAGAGATTAAATTCCGCCTGAAGGAGGACGAGATGATTCAGAGGATTGCAGAGGTACTGGGAGGAATGTAACGTGGATAATAACAGGGTAAAAAGAAATGAAATGCTTTCACAGAAGATTATCAAGGGGCTGGAGAGCCGCAACATGGAGGGCTATTATGCCAGGACGAAGGAGGAGGCACTTAATATTGCCCTGTCCCTGATACCGGAGGGAAGCAGCGTAGGCTGGGGCGGTTCCGTGTCTGTGAATGAAATTGGTTTAAAGCAGGCGATTTTAGAGGGAAATTATAAGGCCTTAAACCGGGATGCCTGCACGGACCCGGCGGAGAAGAAGGCCATTGAGCTTGCTACCTTCGGAGCAGATTATTTCCTGTGTAGCAGTAATGCTATCACCGAGGATGGAATTTTGGTAAATATTGATGGTAACAGCAATCGTGTGGCGGCCATTGCCTATGGTCCGGCCCATGTGCTGATGATTGTGGGGATGAACAAGGTGGCGAAGAATCTGGAGGCGGCAATGTATCGAGCAAGAAATGAAGCCGCACCCATCAATGCCCAGAGATTTCCGCTGGACACACCTTGCAAAAAGACGGGTTCCTGCTTTGATTGTATGAGCAAGGACACGATTTGCTGTCAGTTTTTGACCACGCGCTTTTCCAGACATGCGGGTAGAATTAAAGTAATCTTAGTGGAAGAAGATTTAGGTTTTTAAGCTATGAGTGAAAGAAACAGTAAGCTGGTGGTGGGAATTCTCGCCCATGTAGATGCGGGAAAGACCACCCTGGCAGAGAGTATTATGTACTTGTCGGGAGGCATCCGGAAGCTGGGCCGCGTGGACCACGGGGATGCCTTTTTAGATACACATGAACTGGAGAAGGCAAGGGGGATTACAATTTTCTCTAAGCAGGCAGAGGTGGTGCTGCGTACCCCGGCAGGGGAGAGAGCCCTGACTATTTTAGATACGCCGGGACATGTGGATTTTTCTGCAGAAACAGAGCGCACCTTGCAGGTGCTGGACGCAGCTATACTGGTTATCAGCGGTGCGGACGGGGTGCAGGGACATGTGCAGACCCTGTGGAAGCTGCTTAAGCGTCATGAGATACCGGTTTTTCTTTTTGTAAATAAAATGGACCAGCCGGGAACGGATAAGGAGGCTCTTCTTGCAGAGCTTCGGGCGAAGCTGGAGGAAGGCTGTGTGGATTTTACTGAGCAGGATGATGCTTTTTACGATACGGTGGCCATGAGCAGCGAGCAGGCCATGGAGGAGTATCTGGAAAAGGGTATGGTATCGGAGACAGTGTTAGAAGCTGCCATCATGGAACGTAGGGTATTCCCCTGCTATTTTGGCTCCGCCCTGAAGATTACCGGTGTGGAGGAATTTTTAGAGGGAATAGTGAGGTATGGTCCTTGTAAGGAGTATCCCCAAGAGTTTGGCGCCAGAGTATATAAGATTTCCAGAGATGCAGGTGGTGCCAGATTGACTCATCTTAAGGTTACCGGAGGTTCTTTAAAGGTAAAGAGTACGGTCCTTGGGGAAAAGGCAGACCAGCTCAGGATATACAGCGGTGCTTCGTTTTCTTTGGCGGATGAAGTGAAGGCCGGGGAGGTATGCGCCGTCACAGGGCTTTCGGAAACCTTTGCAGGACAGGGCATGGGCATAGAGGGGGAAGGGCTTTCTGCTATGCTGATACCGGTCTTGAACTATCGTATTATCCTGCCGGAGGGCTGTGATGAGCATAAGATGTTGAAAAATTTATACCTTCTTGAAGAGGAAATTCCTGAGCTCCATATCGTCTGGGACGAAAAGCATGGGGAAATTCATGCCCAGGTCATGGGTGATGTGCAGGTGGAAATTTTGCGAAGTCTGATTGCAGACCGGTTTGGTTTGGAAGTAGAGTTTGGGGAAGGAAGCATTGTATATAAGGAGACCATCACCGAAGCAGTGGAAGGTATCGGACATTTTGAACCGCTGCGCCATTATGCAGAGGTACATCTTCTGATGGAGCCCGGAGAGCCGGGCAGTGGTCTGGTTTTTGAGGCAGACTGCAGCACCGATGAGCTGGATTTAAACTGGCAGAGATTGATTTTAACCCATCTGGAGGAGCGGAAGCATCCGGGCGTGCTGACTGGCTCTGAGATTACGGATATAAAGATTACCATTATCGCAGGACGTGCCCATACCAAGCATACGGAGGGCGGAGATTTCAGGCAGGCCACCTACAGAGCAGTGCGCCATGGTCTGAAATGTACCACCAGTCGTCTGCTGGAGCCGGTGTATGAGTATCGGCTGGAGATTCCCACGGAGTGCATCGGCAGAGCCATGTCGGATATCCAGCGGATGCATGGCAGCTTTGACGACCCGGAAACCTATGGGGAGATGTCCATCCTCACGGGAAGCTGTCCGGTAGTCACCATGAATGGTTATGCGGGAGAGGTGATATCCTATTCCCGGGGCAAGGGGCGGATTTCCTGCAATTTTAAGTGCTATGAGCCTTGCCATAATGAGGAAGAGGTGATAGCACAGATGGGATATGATTCAGAAAGCGACTTGGACAATCCCACGGGTTCTGTTTTTTGTGCCCATGGAGCAGGCTTTGTGGTGCCCTGGTACGAGGTGGCAGAGCATGCCCATGTGACCAGTAGTTATCAGGAGAGGCTGCGCCGGGAGGAGGGCAACGAAGCCGCCATGGCAGAGCAGCTGGCCCGACAGAGACAGTCCTCTTCCTGTATGGAGCGTGTCATCAGCCATGATGAGATTGAGGAAATTTTCCTTCGAACCTATGGAAACCGGGGCACGGACAAGAATCCATGGAACCGCCCTGCGGCTAAGACCGTGACGGCTCCTAAGGAGGTTGAGTATAAGCCGAAAAAGTCTGTTACGGGGGATAAGTATCTTCTGGTGGATGGGTATAATATCATCTTTGCATGGGAGGATTTGAACGCTCTTTCCCAGGTAAATGTGGAAGGTGCCCGTAGTAAGCTGCTTGATATGATGTGTAATTATCAGGGCTATACCGGTGCCACTGTTATCGTGGTGTTTGATGCCTACAAGGTAAAGGGAAATCCGGGCAGTGTGTCCAGGTACCACAATATTCACGTGGTGTACACCAAGGAAGCGGAAACTGCGGACCAGTATATCGAGAAGACCGTGCATAAAATCGCCAAAAAGAATGAGGTGACCGTAGCTACCAGTGATGCCTTGGAGCAGATGATTATCTGGGGCTCCGGTGCCAGCCGTATGTCTGCTTTGGGACTTCGGGCGGAGATAGAAAATATGGATAAGGAAAAGCAGGAGCATTTTCAGGAGAATAATCTGGAAAGCAGGTTTTTCCCATTTAAGGATATTAAAATTGAAGTAGAAGAATAGTAAGAGCCGGAAAGGTAAGGGATTTACCTTTTCGGCTTATTTTTTTGAATGTAAGCGGAGAATACAAGCCATACTAAGATTGGGTATACTGTAAAGACGAGGAAACTAGTATTTTATAAGAACAAGGAGGTATGGTATGAGAGTAATGACTGACAAATTATTGATGGAGTATGAGCAGTATTTGATTGTGGAGGAAAAGAGTAAGGCGACTATTGAGAAATACTTGTGTGATTTAAAGAAATTTCAGCTTTATGCAGCAGGGAGGGAGGTGACCAAGCAGCTGACCATGGCGTATAAAGAGTGGTTACTTAGCGAAAATGCGTACGAAATCAGCAGTGTGAATTCTTTCTTGGTGGCATTGAATCGTTTTATGGAGTATGTGGGCTGGTACGATGCACGGGTGAAGACCTACAAAGTGCAGAAGACAGCTTTTGCAACAGAGAGCAAATATTTGACCAAGGCGGAATACCGCAGACTGGTGGAAACTGCCAGAAAGCAGGGAAATGGACGGTTGGCACTAATCTTAAATACTATTTGCTCCACTGGTATTCGTATTAGTGAGCTATCCTTTATTACAGTAGCGGGAGTGAAAAAGGGGAAGGTAGTGATACACAATAAGGGGAAGGTGCGGGTGATTCTGATACCGGTAAAGCTACAGAAGGAGCTGGGAGTATATATGGCACAGAAGCATATTCAGGAGGGACCTGTATTTTGTACTTCCGGTGGAAAGCCTGTGAACCGCAGCAATGTGTGGCGGGAGATGAAGGCATTATATAAGGAAGCAAGGGTGGATGCAGAAAAGATTTTCCCTCACAACCTGCGCCATCTTTTTGCACAGTGTTTTTATGCATTAAAAAAAGACATCGCAAAGCTTGCAGATGTGCTTGGTCATAGCAGTATCGAAACTACCCGTATTTATATCAGAACCACTTGTGAGGAACATCGGAAACAGCTGGAAATGCTGGAGCTGGTGGTGTGAGAGGGACAACATAATGTGAATTATGTTGCAGTGCATGGACACGACATAATGTGAATTATGTTGTAATGCATGGGCAAATATCCGCTACAATAATTTAA
>CAZOSU010000131.1:0-7393 GCA_964582515.1 uncultured Acetatifactor sp.
TTTTTCTCCGCATCCGTAAATCGCATAATCATGTGTCCTACCACACCACTTTCATCAAAGGCGGTTACCGGATAAAAATTATCCTCCTCTTCACAATCACCATTTAAGTTCAGATACTTACGATTCACATCCGCTTCCGTAATTGGGTAAGCTCCATACCGATCAGAGCTCCACTTCCGAAGACTCACTTCATCCTTTATCCAGCCTACGATATATTTTGCATCACATCCCTTGTATGGTCTAAGTCGCAGCATATTCCTCTCTCCCTACAGCTCCCTTTCCATGTACCCACAGGTAAATGGGAAAAAATCGAATTTCTTTGTCCCTACATGCATAAACCCAATATCCTCATACCACCTTCGCAGCCTGATATTCTCTTCCACGATGCCGATATTCATCTTGGTACAGTGCAACTCCTTTGCCACAGCAAAGGCATGCTTAAGGAGTGTCTCTCCAATTCCCCTGTGCCGGTATGCCGGGAGCACACTCAGATTATTCAGCTCACACTCCCCATTTTCCTGTAAAAGCAGGGAATAGTATCCTACGATTTTATCCTCTGCATAAAACCCATACATGGGGCGATGTTCCCCCATCAAATGCCATCTAAGACGCTCAAACGTGGTAGCAAATGCAGTAAATCTGGAAGCATTCTCCTTAGTGAATCCAAACTCCTCCGCCACCGTGCCAAAGCTTATCCTTATCACCTCCACGCATTCTGCCAGCTCCCTTTCCTCAATCCTTTTAATCATAACTCAGCCTCCTGCTTCTGACAAATGAACAACGCATGATTGCTAAGAGATGTAGCATATTCACTATCCGCCACCATATCCGCAAACTTAAACCAGATGCTTCTTTGCTCCTCCGTAAAGCCTTCAATCTCCGGCTCCAGCAAAAGGAAATCCACTCCTGTCATTTTGATTCGTTTCAGTCCCACACTTTCTGTATCCTCAATCATTTCCTCCGGCATGGTGAAAAAGAAAATATCCGTATGTACATCATCCGTTCCTCGCTCCATCACACATTCTCCCACTGCCGGAGTAAGTACATTTTTCCAGCCGACTCCATGCCCAAACTTAGCAATGGCACCGATTTTATTGATAAAAGCAAATACAATGATACCACCCTGCTTACAGATACGCCTGCATTCCCTGATGCACAGGATACGGTCTTCTCTTTTCAAATGATACAAAGGTCCCAGGCAAAGCACCACGTCATAGCTTTCCGCTTCAATTTCCTTCAAATCCGTAGCATCCCCACGGATTACTGAGGCGTTTGTGTATCCACTGTCCGCAATTTGCTTTTCAACGATTTCCACATTCACAGGAGATAAGTCCACTCCCCGATACTCCTTGCACTTGGGTGCGTAATTCATCAGGTAATATCCTCCGCCACAGCCCAGCTCTATGACCTTTTTCTCAGGAGCTATGTAATTATCCAGCGCCCTCTTGGTGTAGATGAACTCCATAGCAAACTGCCCTGTCTGCTCCGCACGGTGCACTTCTCCTCCACCGGCGTACTTTTCGATAATTTTCTCCTTGTAACTGTTTTCCATAATTTCCCCTTCCTGCATATCACAAGCCTACTTGTGATACTGCCATAGTACGTGGGTTGAAAGTTCCTTTCAACCTCATCTCCTCCATCACAACTGGTGCTATAAAAAAGAAGCTGATATTTGCATACACAAACATCAGCTTCACCACTTGATAATATTATACCTAAAGCATATACCTGTACAATTTCACCTGAGCTGCAATGTCTGCGTATGACAAATAAGACCTGTATGTTCCACCACATTAATAATGGACATCACGCCTACGAAAATAAGCCAATTTAAATTGACAAGTTTCACATTTGCAAACATTTTCCTACTCCTTTCCTTTGGTAAAATTTTTATTATTAAAACACTATTAGAAAAATATGTCAAGCATAAATTGTCAGAATCTCTCATTTTTTTCACATTATTGTGAATCACCCATCATTTTCGCCCGAATTTTTTCTCAAAAATCCTTTCCTGTCACATACAATGGGGTACCTACCAAAAAAGCTTCTGTGATACCCTAATTCCTCTCTTTTTTCATTGATCACATACGATATTTTTACCTCAAAAGGGTACTATCTCACAATATGCTTCTCCATACCCCGCATTTCGAAAAAAACGGGGTGGCAGATAACATCTCCCAAAGCTAATACCCTTTTCCCCGAAAAAAACGGCTCTAAACAACCATTTTTCTCTCGCAACAGGGCATTTTCAGATATATCTTTTACCTGTACCCTGGCAGCATATTTATGTCCTCTTTTTCATTTGGAAATTCAAAAAACGCCGCAGAAGTCCAAGCCTTCTGCGGCGTCTACCAATACTTATAATACTCTAATCCGAAGTGCTGTCGTCTGGGGTGGAATGCTTGCGGTCATAAAGTCCTCATGTATCACTCGTACCTGCATGCCTTCCCGTAATCCGTTAAACTCCATCTCTCTGCCGTCTCTTCCGATAATTTCCGCATCCTCCGGCACATTGAAGCGAATCACAGACAAAGCACTACGGTCACTGACGGTAGTAAAGCTGCGATTTCTCCTGTCCACATCCAGGATTAATCCCACTACTACATTTTCCTGATGGGGGGTATCCACAATACGAATCACGAAGGCTACTGCCTGAGGTGGTATACTTCTGGTCATCGCGGTGGAAAAGGATGCATTAATGGTCATCCCTACCCGAAGCTCACTGGCAGAAATTTCCCCACCATTTCTGTCAAAAATCTTTGTCTGCGGTCCTACCACCAGACGCACCATATCCTCTGCAGCATTATTACACTGACACCGGGAATAGCTTACGGTTACAAGGATATTTTCCCTGTCCCGGAAAATATCTTCAATCACTCCATTTCGAATATTCATATACAAACCCATACACCTTTTTTTATAATATATGAGTCTTTGTCAAAAAACGTCACTACACCTCCACCATGGTAAGCTGTACCTCTGCTTCAGCCTGCTGCTTAAACTCCTCAATCTGCAGGGTGCTAAGCTCCGGCAGCTCCTCTAAGCTCTTTACTCCAAAGCAGCGAAGAAACTGCTCCGTGGTTCCAAAAAGAAGTGGTCTTCCCGGTGCGTCCAGTCTGCCCAGCTCCGTAATCAAATCATACTCTAAAAGCTTATTGATGGCATGGTCACAGCTAACGCCACGCACACGCTCCACCTCCACTCTGGTCACCGGCTGCTTATAAGCTATGATGGACAAGGTCTCAATGACCGTATCCGTCAGGGATATCTTCCTGGGAGCCTTGGCAATTTTAACCAGATATTCATACATATCCGGCTTAGTACAAAGCTGCACCGCATCGTCAAAATAAGTCAGCTCAATGCCCCTCTCCTGTGCCCTATAGCCCTCCTCCATCTCCTTTAACAGAGATTTGGTTACACGCACATCCTCTTCAATCACATGGGCCAGTCTGCTGATTTCCACCGACTCTCCCATGGCAAATAAAATGGACTCTAGTATTGCCTTCTGTTTTTCTCTCTCCATCGTATCTCACCCTTTAACAGATATTTGACTCAATCAAAATATCATCGAATATATTCTCTTGGGAAATATTGATTTTCCCCGTTTTCATCATTTCCAGAATCACCAGAAAGGTAATAATAATATGTGCCTTAGACTTTTGCTCCCCAAGGAGCTTTTTAAAGCTAAAATGCTTGTGGGTTCTGGCATATTCCTCAATGTATGCAGTCTTAGCCTCCACGTCAAAGACCTCATCCTTCTCAATATTACCATAATTACTACGGATGGGGTCCACACGGTCCTCCTGCCGGCGAATCATCACCTTAAAAATCTCATGCAGCTTCGATAAGGATAAATCCCCCACCAGCTCCTCATAATTTAAGGGCTGCTTATAATCCGCCACTTCCTTGGGCAAATGCTTTTCCCTGTAGAAATTCCTCTCCGCATCCACCTGCCTGTCACGAAGCTCGAAGGCCATGTATTTGTACATTTTGTATTCGAGGAGTTTTGCCACCAGCTCTGCTCTCGGGTCCTCCTCCTCTCCCTCTTCATTCACTTCCTTGGGCAGAAGCATCCTGCACTTAATATCAATGAGCGTAGCGGCCATCACCAGAAACTCGCTCATAACATTCATATCCTCGGATTCCATCTGCTTGATGTAATCCAGATACTGCTCCGTGATTACCACAATGGGAATATCATAAATATCTATTTTATTCTTATCAATTAAGTGAAGCAGAAGGTCCAGCGGTCCTTCAAATGCCTCCAGCTTAACAGGTATAGCCATCTTTAGTTCTCCTTAAAATCCACCACCGTAAACTCACCGGGGTTAAACATACGAATGGGAATGGTATGCATCCCAAGTCCCCTGCTCAGTAGCATTGTGGCTGTTCCCTCTTTAAAAATGCCACCATCATACTTTGGAAAAAGACGCATACTGGGAGATACCACACCCTTAAATCCGGGAATCCGCACCATTCCGCCGTGTACATGTCCGGCACACACCAGGTCCGCTCCCCATGCGGCATACTGCGGAAAATAGTCCGGATTGTGTGCAAGAAGGCATACATACCTTTCCTTGTCCGGCTCTCCCAAAAGCTCCTTCAGATATCCTTCTTCCATAAGCGGTGTATGAAAACGCTTGTAAAAGCTTCTGTCAATTTCCGCACCATATACCAGGATATTACAAGCCTCAATTTCCAGCTTCTCATTTACCAGAGGTCTCACCCTGCACGCCTCCAGCGCTTCCCCATACTCCTTCGCCATATCGCCGTATTTTTCCGGATACAGCTTTATTCTGTGCTCATGATTGCCGTTTCCGTAGTAAATGGGGTAATCCTGCGCCAGCTCCCTGACAAAATCAATGGCGATATCCAGTGTCTTCCCCGGTTTCGCCGTCAGGATATCTCCTGCCATAAAGATGGCGTCGGGTCTTTGCTCCCTGATTTTTTCAAGAAGCAAAATATTATCCTTGCCATAACGCTTGTTGTGCAAATCAGAAAGCACCACCACACGAAAGTTTCCTTTAATTCGCTTGTCACTGATTTCCATTTTTCTCACAACAAAGCGGTTTGTGTCAAAAAGAATAATCCAAAAGACCACCAATATGATAATTGCCAATACAAAACATATAATCTCCCACATGGTATTTTCCTTTCTGAGCATACACATGGTCAATTATAACACAAAGAAGCCTTTTACAAAAGTAATAAATCAAGGACTTTTAATAGATAATCCTGATAGCCGGCAAGCTCCACATCCTCTGCAAAATAAACGGAACTGCTACCAATTACCTTATCCCCCAGGCGATAAACCATCTCTCCTGCAATATCCCCTGCTTTCACAGGAGCCTGCACCTCTGTGGGAAGCACCAGCTCCTTTTCCAGCTGACTTAGGTCCCCTCCTGCGGTTTCCACATATCGAAAGGTATCGCCGAATTTCAGCTTTACCTGCTCTTGCTTACCCTTCACAACCATAAGGGGAGTAAGCTGCTCCGGATGGGAATCCTCATAAACATCACACACCGAAAAACCATAACTCAAAAGAGCTTCTGCCTCGGTAAAACGGCTCATATAATCCTCCGCTCCCATAATTACCGCTATCATATCCATGCCATCCTTATTTGCTGTTCCCGAAAAGCAATATTTCGCTTTATCCGTGGAACCAGTTTTTAGTCCGGTGGCGTAAGAATACTGCTTCAGCAGCTTATTGGTACTGCTAAGAGTAAAAGGAATTTCCCCCTGATTTGTTACATGCACAATATCTTCCATCCAAATTTTGCTGTAATTATAGATTTGAGGATATTTAGTAATCAGCTCCCTGCTCATAAGTGCCACATCCCTTGCGGTAGTATAGTGGTCATCGGAATTGCTAAGACCACAGCAATCCACGAAATGAGTATTCTCCATTCCAAGTTCTGCCGCCTTTTCATTCATCATTGTCACAAAGGCCTCTTCCGACCCTGCAATATGCTCTGCTACCGCTACGGAAGCATCGTTTCCGGAGGAGACTACAATACACTTAATCATGGTCTCCAGACTCTGCTCCTCCCCTGCTGCCAGAAACACCTGGGAGCCCCCCATAGAGCTGGCATATGTACTGGTTACCACCGTGTCCGTCAGCGCAATCTTCCCTTCCTCAAGCTTCTCAAATGTAAGAAGCAAAGTCATAATCTTGGTAATACTTGCCGGACTTCTCCTTTCATCTGCATTCTTCTCATAAATCACTGTTCCCGTAGAGCCTTCCATCAAAATAGCAGAAGGTGCATTCACCTCAACCTGAGCCAGCGCCTCTACCGGAAGTCCCGCCAACATGCATACCACCATCAAAATAGCGATGACAGCTTTTCCAATTCTTCTCATACAACCTCCTCATACCTTCTTTTTTTACATGGTATGAAGCTGTATATCATTTTATTACACAATCAAACTCACCGGTCCGGGCCGTCTTGCCTATCTTCTACAGTCTTTGATGTGGTGAGCAGGCAGGGCATACGTTTTCAGTCCTCCCATAGGTTCCGATGCGGTGGCAAGTCACCTATGGGAGAATTGGACCGGTATGCCCCGCCCGCTCACGTCCCTCATATGCTTAAAAAAAGGAAGAGCCATGCTCTCCCTTAAAACCATCTGGTACGAAATGAATCATACATATCCACCAGTCTTTCTTTTTGTTCCTTAATATCTACGTGGAACACCTTCAGCAGCTGCACCGCATAGTCAATGAATACAACCACCATCACCAGATAAATGAAGCGAATTCCCCATCTGACATCAAAGCGGTCAATAAACGCTATGACCTTGCCCTGCAGAAATGCCACAATTCCCACTGCGTAGAAGCCCCATGCAATAGTACTTTCCAGACAGATGATGCCCTGGTAATTCAGAGGCTTCTCGTTGTAGTCCCACCATAATTCTCCCAGGAAACGAATCATTCCACGACCCACAATATACTCAAAGGTAGTAGCAAGAAACGCCCCCATAAAATATACCATTACCAGATTCCCCTTAAAAGGAGAAAGCACCAGATAACCGATGACCGCACCAAAGCCATAAATCGGGCAAAACGGCCCCTTTCCAAAACCTCTGTTGGTAATCTTTTTATTACAAAAAGACATGTAAACAGACTCTACCAGCCATCCTAACATGCTGTAAATGATGAATGCAAATACCAAGTGATAAACATCAAATCCAAAAAATACTCTAGACCACATTTTTTCATCCCCTCGTTCACTGTCTAAGTAATTCTAAATAAAAACACTAAAGTCCCCGACTTATTACTGCCAGGGACTTTTGTTCATTCATTAGTTATACTTACGTTTTCTTGCTGCTTCAGATTTCTTTTTACGTTTTACGCTTGGCTTCTCGTAATGCTCTCTCTTACGAATCTCCTGCTGGA
>CAZOSU010000132.1:0-7355 GCA_964582515.1 uncultured Acetatifactor sp.
CATCGGCCATGATGATAATCTTGTCATAACGAAGCTTGGTAATATCAAAGTCATTGCCATAGCCCTCGGAAAAGCCACAGCCAAAGGCATTAATCATGGTCTTGATTTCTGCATTGGCAAGGACTTTATCAATACTTGCCTTCTCCACGTTAAGAATTTTACCACGGATGGGTAAAATCGCCTGGAACATGCGGTTTCTGGCCATTTTGGCACTGCCGCCTGCAGAATCACCCTCTACGATGAAAATTTCACATTTGGAAGCGTCCTTAGACTCACAGTTTGCAAGTTTTCCGTTAGAATCAAAGGAAAACTTCTGCTTGGTCAGCATATTTGTTTTGGCTTTTTCTTCCGTTTTACGAATTTTGGCCGCCTTTTCTGCACAGCCAATCACACCCTTTAGGGTTTCTAAATTACGGTCAAAGAAGCGCACCACCTCTTCACCTGCCACCTTAGAAACCACCTTTGCCGCATCCTGGTTATCCAGCTTTGTCTTGGTTTGTCCCTCAAATCTTGGGTCCGGGTGCTTGATGGAAACCACTGCGGTCATACCGTTACGCACATCTGCACCGGTAAAGTTCATATCCTTTTCTTTTAAAATCCCCAGCTCTCTGGCATATGTATTGATAACGTTAGTAAAGATGGTCTTAAAACCGGTCAGATGGGTACCACCCTCGGAGTTATATATATTGTTGCAGAAGCCCAAAATATTTTCGTGGAATTCATTTACATACTGGAAGGCCACCTCTACAAGGATTCCTTCGGATTCTCCCTTAAAATACACCGGCTCATGCACCGGCTCACTTCCCTTGTTAATATCCTTGATAAAACCGATGATACCCTCCGGCTCGTGAAATTCCACGTGCTCTACCTCATCCTTGCGCTTGTCCTCAAAAATGATGGTAAGCTCCGGGTTAAGGTAAGCGGTCTCGTGAAGACGGCTCTTTACATCATCCTCTTTAAAACGGGTTTTATCAAAAATGGTATCGTCGGGCAGAAAATTGATGGTGGTTCCTGTTTCTCTGGTCTTTCCGATAACTGGTAATAAACCATTCTCAAGCGCAATCACCGGTATGCCTCGCTCATATTTGTCCTGTACAATGACACCATCTGTTTTGACTGTGACAGTCAGCTGTGTGGAGAGCGCATTTACTACAGAAGAACCCACACCATGAAGACCTCCGCTGGTCTTATAGGCGTTATTATCAAATTTACCGCCTGCATGAAGGGTGGTAAAAACCAGACGCTCCGCGCTGATGCCCTTTTCATGCATACCAATAGGGATACCACGGCCATTGTCGGAAATGGTTGCCGAGCCATCCTTCTCTAAGGTTACCCGTATTACAGAGCAATATCCTGCCAGATGCTCGTCCACGGAGTTATCTACAATTTCATATATCAAATGATTCAGTCCCTTGGTGGACACACTGCCGATGTACATACCGGGGCGCATACGCACCGCTTCAAGGCCCTCAAGGACTGTAATACTACTAGCATCATACTTATTTTTTGCCATGAATCTGACTCCTATTTCTATATTTTGTCATTTGGGCATATTTATACCAATGTTACCAATTATACACCACAGCTAGTGGTTTCGCAATGAATAAGAATAAGAAAATCCCCTTAAAACCCAGTTTAAAAAACCACTTTTAAGGGGACTGTATTAATTTTCTTTTTTTCTTATGTTTAAGCCAACCCATAAAAAAGGAAGAACAATCATAAGAGGATATAAATACCGAAGCTGTACTGCAGGACCAAGGAATAAGGTGCCATAGTACCCAAAGACCCAGGCAAAGGGAAGAAGCTCTCTGTATTTTTTCTGCGTAACCAACCATGCAGCCAGAAACAGGTAACACCAAAGGTAAGCACCGGGACCGATGAGAAAATTTAAGCCGGGAATCGCCAGATAGGTATTCTCCTGCGCAAAGTGCTCCAGCTTTTCATAAAGCCGGGGAAATTTGGAATCCGGGAAAAGACCGGTACTTTCCATCTGCTCGCTCCAGCCTGTTTGAATATATCCATGTCCGTCCTTTACCACATTCTGATTGATGGTGGCATGACTGGTATCCAGAGGAGAAAGCCACCCGGCATTAATGGCGAACGCAGCATTGATAAAATCACCGGGATATTCTGTCAGTAAGTTTAAATAGGTCTTTGCAAAATCTGCCACACGATATCTTACCACATAAGTATTGGTCCAGGTTTTTACCGGGTCAGAAATCTCAGGACGATAGTTTTTGTAGCTTTCGTTTAATAAAAACTCCTGCACAAGTGCCTTGTCCTGCTCGTTCATGGTATTATCATCCTCCGCCAGTACACCGGCTCCACCGTGATACACCATGGTTCTGGCAAGCTGCTGAATCGGCATGCTCAGCATTTCCCGCTTATCGCCTTCCCGGGCATTTGTCAGAGAAGTAAGGCCGGACATCAGGACGCACCCTATAAGGAGTCCTGCGGTGGTGTCTATCAAAAGCCATTTCCATCCGGAATCCACTTTCCTCTTTATCAGACAGATTAAGAAACTGATTGCCAAAAATACCCAAAACACCAAAAGTGCATATTTACCGTTGTTTCGAAAAAGAATCAGCCCGATAATGGAAACTGTATAAGCGATGTGCCAGCGGATACCGGAACACCTCTCATGATGTAAAATTCCATAAAATAAAACAAAAAAGCCAAGTACAAATAAAGAAAACAAAACATCCTTGGTGGTAGTAACGCCCATATACCAGTTGACCGGAAACAGTGCGCAGTATATGGTTAAGAGAATCACCTGCCACTTGCGGGCACCAAACCAGGCAAACAGTGCCACCGCTCCTGCCATGCCCCCTCCCAGAAGCAGCATTTGCAGCAGGGTACACAGCCCGATTCCCAGATTAACATTTCCCATCCATTGTCCCAGCCGGTAGAAAGCTTCTGTAAAAAGAGTATGTGCAAGGGGATGATGGGTATTGTACGCATTATACATAATCTGTTCCAGCTGCACCGGAGTATCGTAGGAACAGATACCGGGATAATAAGCAAGCCAGGTTGGAAACCAGCATAATGCATTCGCTCCAAAGGATATAAGAAATACCTTTCGGGGACTAAAAAAACTCTGGGCCTTCTTACATACAGGAAATCTCTCCTTCAAAAATGCCAGTCCCAGAAATAAGGCAGTGCCCACAAGCATGCCAAGAAGAATGCTTTTCCCCATCAGAGAAAGAGTCCATGAAGCATTCCAGATAATATTTCCCGTTTCTGCCAGCTGCCTGCAGGTAAGCGAGCACAGGAAAAACAGAATACCTATAAAAGAAAACCATATACATCCTTTTCGTTTTGTTTTTATATCCATTGAAATATAACATCCTTAACTTTATTTTATCCGTAATTATACACTATATAATGTGAGGGTGCAACGAAGAAAATATACGCCATGTACCATGGCAGTATCATAACTGATGGCACCATCTTTTAGTTGGCCAAAGCTGTATCACATAAAAAATCCCGGAAGCTTCCGGGATTTTTTATGCGACCTACATCTTATCATATTTCATTTTTTTACACAAGGCAATTGCCAGTGCCCCCGGTCCGATATGGCAGGATACACTTAAGGAAAGCGGATTAATTATAATCTCACTTCCGGGATATAGTTCTAAAAGTTCATCTTTTAACAGCTCTGCGGCGGCTTCATTCTCCGTGTGGGCAATTTGCAGATGCATCTCACTATAATCCACCTTAAAACGATTATCAATATCGTTTTTGATGGCATCCATCATAATTGTTTTGCCCTGCTTGGTAGTACGTGCCTTAGCGAAGGTATCCAGCTTTTCCCCTTGAATCTGCAAAACAGGCTTTATACGTAAAAGGGTACCGATGGCTGCTACTGCCGGTGTAAGACGCCCCCCTTTTTTTAAATAATGAAGGGTATCCAGCGTAATATAGATACTGCTGTTAAACTTATCATCCTCTAAAATCTGCGCAATCTCAGCGGCAGTCTTGCTACATTTTGCCAGCTCCATGGCATCTAAAACGGACTGTCTCTGGGTTACGGAAATTCGCTGGTTATTTACTACACAAACCTTTCCGTCATAGTCCTGTGCCAGCATCGAAGCGGTCTGACAGGACCCGGAAAGTCCGCTGCTCATGGGGATGTGAACAATTTCATCATATTCCTTCAGCACATTATCCCAAAGCTTCATGACCGCATCCGGGGAGGGCTGACTGGTACAAATATCTGCATTTCCTTTTAATTTTTCGTAAAAATCCTCTTGTGTTAAGTTAATATCTTCAAAATAGGTTTCGTTATCAACAGTAAAAGGCATGGGAAGAACGAATACGCCGAGAGCTTTCGCTTCTTTTTGCGTAATTCCGCTGTTACTGTCTGTTACAATTGCAACTTTCGCCATATAGACCACCTTTCATAAATAGTTATCAGTTTACAACTCTGCTTTATTCTAACCTTAGATGGAACGAAAGTCAACCTTGTATACATTACTACATGTCATAGCTTCGATAAGCATGTCTTGTTCTGTCTGTGTATAGTAGCCGGTATATAGCTTCTCTACAGAATCCGATGCCTCCTTCAGAATATCGGCATCGTTGTAAATGTCTCCCATCCGGAAAGCGAAATCACCACTTTGCCGGATACCGAAAAGGTCTCCCGGTCCTCGCAGCTTCATATCCTCTGAAGCGATAAAAAAGCCGTCATTTGACCGATTCAGAATATCCAGACGTTTCATGGTGTCCGGATTGTCCTGCGTATTTATAAAGATACAATAGCTCTGATGCTCTCCTCTTCCTACACGACCTCTGAGCTGATGAAGCTGCGCCAGACCAAAACGCTCTGCATTTTCGACCATCATTACCGTAGCATTCGGTACGTTGATTCCCACCTCGATAACGGTGGTAGATACCAAAACATCAATATTTTTCTTGGAAAACTCATCCATGATTCTGTTTTTCTCTGCGGGACGCATTTTACCATGCAGATATGCCACCTGTATGTGGGTGGGAAGATTGCTACGCAGCTTTTCTGCGTACTCCACAACGTTTTCCAGCTCCTCCATTTCACCCTCCTCCACCATGGGGCAGATGACATAGGCCTGCCTTCCCTTCTCCACTTCCTTTGCAATAAATTCATATGCCTTAGGACGGAAGGAGGTATTTACCACGCAGTTTTTGATGGGGAGTCGGTTCGCAGGAAGCTCATCTATGATGGATATCTGCAGGTCACCATACATGATGATGGCAAGGGTCCTGGGAATTGGGGTGGCACTCATGACCAGAACATGAGGATTGTGCCCTTTTTCTGCCAGCGTTTCTCTCTGTCTTACACCAAAACGGTGCTGTTCATCGGTGACGACCAGTGCCAGCTTTCTAAAAATTACTTTTTCCTGAATTACCGCATGGGTGCCGATGACAAGGTTTGCTTCTCCCGATGCAATTTTCGCGTATACGTCCTTTTTTTGTGCAGCAGTCATGCTTCCCACTAAAAGAACCGGTTTGAGGGCAATATGATATTTTTCAATATATTCCAGCACTCCCTCATAATGCTGGGCGGCAAGTACCTCTGTAGGTGCCATTAATGCTCCCTGAAAGCCGTTGGCGGCACACATTAACAGAGCTAAAATGGCGATGATGGTCTTACCGCTGCCTACATCTCCCTGCACCAGGCGGTTCATGGAGTATGGGGAATTTAAGTCGTTCTGAATCTCCACCCACACCTTTTTCTGCGCACGTGTCAGCTCATAGGGAAGCTGCTCAAGGAATCTTCTGGTATCCGCTGTTTCAATCATAGGATACTCATTAGTCAGCTGCTCCACTTCTTCCTTATTTTGACGCAGATAAAATAAAAAAGTGAAAAACTCATCAAATACCAAACGTCGTCTTGCCTTCACAAGCTCTTCAAAGCTAATGGGGAAATGCATCTGGTGCATGGCTTCCCGATAGGAAATCAGCTGATGCTCCTTGCAAAAGCCTGCCGGATAAACCTCTTTTCCAAAGGGATGAAAGGTCAGAGCCTGCTTCATGGCCTTGGATATCGTGTTGTTATTCAGCCCCTTTGTCAGCGGATATCTGGGCTGGATGAACTTTAAAAGACCATTATATTCCTCAGCAGAGTAATACTTTGGCTGGTCCATTACTTTTACATTTCCTTTGCCCTGCACCATGCCGCGAAATACATAGGTGGCGCCATTTTTTAGTACATTCTTAAGATATGGCTGATTAAAAAAGGTCAAAGTCATAGCACCGGTGGCATCCTTGATAATCACATTGATAATGGTCAGATTGCGCACTTTTTTGATGCTGACGGTTCCCGATATTTTGGCACAGACACTTACCAGCTGCCCCACACCTGCCTCGGCGATGGGCACGGGACAGTTAAAGGTTTCATAATCTCTTGGGAAATGATGAAGGAGCTGTTCCACTGTTTCGATATGTAGTTTTTGAAATAGTTTTGCAGTTTTGTCTCCTACACCTTTTAACTGGATGATAGGGGTTGCGTCAGCCATGATTTGCCTCCTAAAACATAGTGATAAGCTTATTCTACCAAAAAAGCTCAGTCCAATAAAGGACTGAGCCAAAAATAATCTATTCCACAGAGACTACATAATAATAAATCGGCTGGCCGCCATACTGCAGCTCTACGTCACAGCCCGGATGAGCAGCTTCAATCTTCTTACAAAGTACCTCTGCATCATCCTCTTCTACGTCACAGCCATAGTAAATGCTGATTAACTCACTGTCCTCATCGCACATAGCATCCACCATGCCAAGAGTAATCGCTTCCATATCTTTACCGACAGTTAAGATTCCGGCATCACCAATACCCATATAGTCACCCATTTTGATTTCCTTATCGTCAATCATGGTGTCTCTTACCGCATAGGTTACCTGTCCGGTCTTTACATTACCGATTTCGGTAAGCATGGTTTCCTCATTCTCATCTACGGACAAATCCGGTACATAATTGATGACTGCAGTAATTCCCTGGGGAATCGTCTTGGTAGGGATTACCAGGAGATTTTTGTCCGTCATCAGCTCCGCCGCCTGATTTGCTGCAAGGATGATGTTTTTATTATTGGGAAGGATGAAAATGGTCTCTGCATTCACCTTATCCACTGCATCCAAAATATCCGCAGTACTTGGGTTCATGGTCTGACCGCCTTCAATAATATAATCAACCCCTAAGCTTTTGAAGATTTCATTTACACCTTCTCCTACAGAGACTGCCAGAAACCCAACTGCTTTCGCTTCCTCTGCCGGTTCTGCCGGAGCCGCTGCGGCTTCCTTTTCTGCCATTTTAAAAAGCTTCTCTTCATGCTCTCAGCGCATGTTATCAATCTTAATATTAGAGAGTCCGACATAGGTAA
>CAZOSU010000133.1:0-7153 GCA_964582515.1 uncultured Acetatifactor sp.
CTCCCGCTTTTGCACTCCCTCGCTTGTCTTTTCCGGCTTATCCTCCCGCTTTTGCGCTCCCTCGCTTGTCTTTTCCGGCTTATCCTCCCGCTTTTGCACTCCCTCGCTTGTCTTTTCCGGCTTATCCTCCCGCTTTTGCACTCCCTCGCTTGTCTTTTCCGGCTTATCCTCCCGCTTTTGCACTCCCTCGCTTGTCTGCGGGGTATCTGCAATCCCCCCCTTTCACCTGTCCCCCGCCTCTTCTCGCTTTTTCCCCTTTTTCACTCCCTTACCTTCCCCTGCGGGGTACTGGTGAAATATCTCCTTCCGGTACCCTGATTTGTCTCATTTTTCGCCAATTACACCCGTTATTTTATCCAAAATGGGTACTGACTCCGCCATCTGCTCTCTATACCCCGCATTTCCAAAAAAACGGGGTATGGCACACCTCTCTCAGCCCCTATACCCTTTTCACCTCAAAAATCCCCGCAAATCACCCCATTTTCACCCTACGCAGGGTACCGCTATTCCCATATCCCACCCATACCCCGCCAGCCACCTCACACACCTCTCACCACACCCAAATCTCCACCTCCCCACCCTACGCAGGGGTACCGACATTCACATATCCCACCCATACCCCGCCAGCCACCTCTCACACCTCTCACCACACCCAAATATCTCACCCATACCCCTCCCAAGCCCCACTCATCTCAAAAAAACGTACATCCCCTTTCCACTCAAATTCCTCTTGCATTTTCCGTCCCGATATCTTATTATAAACATAGCTGTCTAGCTGTTTTCACTTCCCGGGATATCCCCGTCATTCCCCCACCACAGGGCAAATTAACACACAAAAAAATACACTTAGGAGGTACTTTATGCTTTACGAAACCATGCTGGAACGTAACAAACAACTGGAGAAGGAAATTAATTCCCTTCAAAAACAACTAAAGCACTATCCCCCCGGAAAAATCATCTGTGCCAAAAACGAGCAACGCTGCAAATGGTATCACAGCGATGGCAAAACCCACACCTACATTCCCAAGAAAAATCGGGACAAGGCAGAACAGCTGGCACTAAAAAAGTATTTGACACTCCGGCTGGAAGAATGCGAAAAAGAGAAATACGCCATCAACCTATACCTGCACCATTACAATCCGGAAAATTCCCCCTCCACCAAATTACTCACCGCTCCCTATTATCAGGAATTACTGCACCCCTACTTTTCTCCGGAAGATGACCGCCTCATCGAATGGATGAATGCTCCCTACATCCGCAGCAATGAATACCCTGAACATTTGATTCACAAAACTGCGGGAGGCTACTACGTCCGTTCTAAATCAGAGGCTCTTATTGACATGCTGCTACGCTCCTGCCACATCCCCTTCCGATATGAATGCCTTCTGGAACTAGGCGGCTCCCCCTTCTATCCTGACTTTACCATCCTCCACCCCCACACAGGAAAAATCATTTATTGGGAACACTTCGGCATGATGGATGAGCCCAACTACAGCAAAAACACCTACCCCAAGCTGCAGTTTTACTCCTCCCACGGCATCATTCCCGGGATAAATCTCATCACCACCTATGAAACCAAAGACCATCCCTTAGACGCCGAATATGTAAAAATGTTGATTCAATATTATCTTCTTACTTGATTGGGGTAACATATCCCCCACAGTTCATTTTAATGCACTCATGCTGCGCCTTTCGTACATACTACATGTCACCACATGCACTTCAATCCCTGCTTACCTACTTTGGCACGCCTCCTCCCGACCTCTTCTGGTGCACCTCCTACTTTGGTGCGCCTCCTGCGTACATGCGGGGTGCTGGCAGACACCGCTTCCAACAACACCCCGCTACCAAGCTTCAAGCCTCCACCATCGCCACTTTTCCTGCCCCTGCGGGGTACTGGTGAAATATCTCCTTCCGGTACCCCGATTTGTCTCTTTTTTCGCCAATTACATCCGTTATTTTATCCAAAATGGGTACTGACTCCGCCATCTGCTCTCTATACCCCGCATTTCCAAAAAAACGGGGTATGGCACACCTCTCTCAGCCCCTATACCCTTTTCACCTCAAAAATCCCCGCAAATCACCCCATTTTCACCCTACGCAGGGTACCGCTATTCCCATATCTCACCCATACCCCGCCAGCCACCTCACACACCTCTTTCTACACCTAAAGCCCACCTCCCCACCCTACGCAGGGGGTACCGCCATTCCCATATCCCACCCATACCCCGCCAGCCACCTCACACACCTCTCACCACACCCAAATCTCCTCCTCCCCACCCTACGCTGGGGTACCGACATTCACATATCCCACCCATACCCCGCCGCGCTCCCAGGCAAATTCAAAACAAAAAGCCCCAAAAGAAAAAGCCCCTCCCCTGCCCACGCAGGAGAGAAGCCACCTCATCCAATCTCTATTTTCTTAAGATATCCACCGTATGTGCCCCCGCACCTATCAAATCCTGTCTCTCGCAGGTGGCCATCTGGTACTGCACAAAATATTCAAACTCTTCATCACTGAGTTGATTCAAAAATGGTCGCATATAATTGGCCGGTCCGTCCGGAGATATGAGCTTCAAGCGCCTCAGCCCCAATTCCTCCGACAGCTCCTTAATCTGCTCCACACGCACGTAATCATACAAATCCGCCGGCTTAGAAATACACTTGAAATCCTCCGTAAATCTGCCCTGTTCCACACATTCCAGCACATGACGCTCCTTAAATGCATAGGTCAGTGCTCCATACTCATTCATAATATAGGCTACCAGAATAATCCCTCCCGGCTTCGTCACACGCTTCGCCTCACCAAGAGCCTTAAGCCTGTCCTCCTTTGTAAAAAGGTGATACATGGGTCCAAAGAGAAGCGTCACATCAAACTGCTCACTTGCCAGCTTCTTCAAGTTCAGCGCATTGCCCTGCATAGCCCTCACAGAGCTGTTCTTTTTCTTCAAAATCCCCAGGTTGTACTTCACCAGCTCCACTGCGGTCACATCATAGCCCTCGTTGGCAAGAGCCACGCTGTAGCGCCCGGTACCGGCACCGATATCCAGTATTTTTATATCCTCTCCTGCACGTCCACCGCTGACCATATCCAAAGCTTCATGAATATATTTCATGGTCACCCGGAATTCCACCTGACCGTGCCTCGAATCCAATCTCTTTTCTTCATTAAATTTATTGTAATATAACTCCAGTTCTGTCATGCTTCTTCTCCTTTACCGGGCAAGTATATCACATTTTTTCCCGGATAGCTATTGTGCTTAGGCCGATTTTTTACTACACTTAAGCTAATAAAAATCAAGGAGGACTTTTCTATGGCATGGACAAAATATCCCCGCCCACAATTCAGGAGAGAGCTTTGGCAGAGCTTAAACGGCGAATGGACCATTGACGGCAAATCCATAAGGGTTCCTTTCCCGCCTGAGTCCCTTCTTTCCGGGCTGCAGGAAACCATGCCGGAGAATTATACCTACGAAAAGACCTTCATTTTAGCCGAAAGCATGCGCCCAAAAAGCGGTCACTATCTGCTCCACTTCGGTGCGGCGGACCAGATTGCCAGGGTATATCTAAACGGCAAAAAGCTGGGCAGTCACATCGGTGGCTATCTTCCCTTTACCTTTGATATCACGGAGCAGCTGCGCCCCGAAGGGGAAAATCTCCTTACCGTGCAAATCACCGACACCCTAAGCACCATCTACCCCTACGGCAAACAGTGCAAAAAACGTGGCGGCATGTGGTACACCCCCATCAGCGGCTTGTGGCAGAGCGTATGGCTGGAATGGGTGCCCCACACCTACATTCAAAGCATCAAAATCACGCCCACGCAAACCTGCGTAAAGCTTTCCATCACCTGTAATGATGAAAACGCACTTCCCACCGTGTCCGTTCCGCTGGAAAACGGTGAGACACTGACCTCTGCCGGAAAGGATATTTCGCTGGATTTATCCGGCCATAACCCTCACCTGTGGTCACCGGAGGACCCTTACCTCTACCCCCTCCACATCACCTGCGGAGAGGACAAGGTGGAAGCCTACTTCGCCCTGCGGGAGATTACCTGGCAGGAAAAAGGCGGCAGGAAGGTTCCCTGTCTGAACGATGAACCCATCTTTTTACAGGGTGTGCTGGACCAGGGATATTTTATGGATGGTATCTACACGCCCCACGAGGAGGAGGAATATGAGCGGGACATCCTGCGCATGAAGGAGCTGGGATTTAATATGCTGCGAAAGCATATCAAGATAGAGCCGGACATTTTCTACTATTACTGTGACAAGCTGGGGATGCTGGTATTCCAGGATTTGGTGAATTCCGGGGACTATTCCTACCTTCGGGACACCGTCCTGCCCGCCATCGGCTTCACCGCATGGAACGATACCCGCAGCAAGGCTCCCACCGCCCAGAAGGAATTTTTCTTAAAGGCCATGGAGGATACCTTTGCCCATCTATACAACCATCCCTGCATCATCGGCTACACCCTGTTTAACGAGGGCTGGGGCCAGTTTAACAGCGATGCCGTATATCAAAGAGCCAGGGAGCTGGACCCTGCCAGACTCTACGATTCCACCTCCGGCTGGTTTGCCCAGAAGGAGAATGACTTCGACAGCCGGCACATTTATTTTAACTTCCAGCATGTGCCCAAAAAGCCCAAGGGGCCTCTGTTTATGTCCGAATTCGGCGGCTGTTCCTTCATCGTAAAGGGCCACACCTTCCAATCCGAAAAAAACTACGGCTACGGTCAAAAGAATAGTCAGGATGAGCTACAAAAAGCCATCCGGGCGGCTTACGACAGAGTAGTCTTTGCCGCTATTCCCAAGGGCTGCGTGGGATATGTCTACACCCAGCTTTCCGACGTGGAGGACGAGACCAACGGCTTTTACACCTACGACAGGCAGGTCTGCAAGGTGTCCAAGGAGTGGATGCAGACACTGTGTAAAGAAGTCACAAAAGCCTTCCTTGTAAATTTGTAAAAAATTGGTGATAAAAATTTGAATTATAAATTGCCTGCACGATTACAAAGTGATAAAATGTCAGTGGCATTGCGTTTGGATGCGGGCTCCAGGCCGGGGAGGCTATGTTCTTTTGGCAGACCCTTGAAAAACGTCGGCACTTGGCGAGGTTCTTTCGAGCCTAGTACCGCTACGCTTTTTCACGGAGCGAGAGCGTGTCAGCCAAAAGAACATAGCCTCCCCGGCCTGGAGCCCCCATCCTAACACAATGCCACTGACATTTAAAATTAATCGAAAAGGGGTATGGGAATCATGCGTATTGGTTTTGATAATGACAAATATCTGCGAATGCAATCAGAGCATATTCGTGAGCGTATCAATAAATTCGGCGGCAAGCTTTATCTGGAATTCGGCGGCAAGCTCTTTGACGACTACCATGCGTCCCGTGTACTGCCGGGCTTTTCACCGGACAGTAAATTGCAGATGCTGATGCAGCTTTCCGACCAGGCAGAAATCGTTATGGTGGTAAGTGCGGATGACATTGAGAAAAATAAGATTCGTGGTGATTTGGGCATTACTTATGATGATGACGTAGTTCGCCTCATTGACGAATTTCATTCCAAGGGACTTTACGTAGGAAGTGTAGTATTAACCAAATTCACGGAGCAGCGCAGTGCCATTTTATTCCGCAAACGTCTGGAAAAGCTGGGTGTAAAGGTATATCAGCACTATCTGATTCCGGGCTGCCCCACCGATGTCACCGCCATTATCAGTGAAGAAGGCTTTGGCAAAAACGATTATATCGAAACCTCCAGACCTCTTGTGGTAGTCACTGCCCCCGGTCCGGGAAGTGGCAAGATGAGCACCTGTCTTTCCCAGCTTTATCACGAGCACAAGCGTGGCATCCGCGCCGGTTATGCCAAGTTCGAGACCTTCCCTATCTGGAATCTCCCCCTTGACCATCCGGTGAACTTAGCCTACGAAGCTGCTACCGCAGACTTAAATGATATTAATATCATCGACCCTTTCCATCTGAAAGCATACGGTGTTACCACCGTTAACTATAATCGTGACGTGGAGATTTTCCCGGTGCTGAGCGCCATGTTCATGCGAATCTACGGAGAAAGTCCTTACGCTTCCCCCACCGACATGGGTGTAAATATGGTGGGCAACTGCATCATTGACGATGATGCCTGCCGCTATGCATCCCGCCAGGAAATCATCCGCCGCTATTACGAGGCTATCGTAAATGTAGCTACCGGCAAAGGCAGTCAGGAGGAGGTAAACAAAATCAATCTCCTCATGAGTCAGGAGAAAATCAGCACCACGGACCGTCCTACCGTAAAGCCGGCGCTGGTTCGTGCGGAAGCAACCGGTGCACCCGCTGTAGCCATCGAGCTGTGTGACGGCAACATTATCACCGGTAAAACCACTGCCCTTCTGGGTGCATGCGCTGCAGCACTTATCAATACCCTAAAGGTACTTGCAGGCATTCCTCATGAAAACAAGATTTTGTCTCCGGATGCCATCGCCCCCATTCAGGAGCTGAAGATTAAATACCTTAAGAGCAAGAACCCAAGACTTCACACCGATGAAGTACTTATCGCGCTTTCCGCTACTGCGGCAACCAACGAGGATGCTGCCCTTGCCCTGACCCAGCTCCCCAAGCTAAAGGGCTGCCAGGTACACTCCAGCGTCCTTCTCTCCTCCGTGGACAAGAAGACCTTCCGTAAGCTGGGCTGCGACGTGACCTGCGAACCGAAAACGAACTAATATGATATAAAAGGGGCTGTCAGAGGGACATACCCCCCTGACAGCCTCTTTTTCAAGCCTTGCGGGGTACCTATAAAATAACTTTCTGGAATACCCCGATTTCATTTGATAACATGCGTTATTTAGTGTTTTAGATAGTGCTTTGTCCTCTATTTCCCAAATTTCAGCTGTGATACCCCGCTTTTTGTAAAAAACGGGGTATGGAAAGAAAATCTACAAATCAGTGCCCTTTTCAGTCAAAATTCCCTATCTATTTGATTGAAAATCAGCGCTTTCGGGGTATCCAGGAAACTTATTTTACCTATACCCCACTGGCATCCGATAACAGAAAAAAGTGTGGCAGAACATAGCCAATGGGTACATTCTGCCACACCTTTTACATATAAAACCTCTCCACATTCCTTCGAAACAGCTTAGAGGGCCTATGCCCTCCG
>CAZOSU010000134.1:0-2883 GCA_964582515.1 uncultured Acetatifactor sp.
CTTCCGGGTAAATGGTAATACACTGCTTTTTTTTCACTAAATGCTCTATGGCTTCGCTATAATTTTTCATGGCCTCCTTATCATCCGGTAAAGGAATTGCCCCCAGACACGGTGTGATTTTACCCAATACGGGCATGGACACATTATTGGCATGCACAATTACATAAGCTCCAAACGGACAACGGAGCATGGTAGGTATTAATGCATCTGCGATTGCATTGGTATGATTGCCGTATAAAAAGAAACCTGTTCCTCTGGCTTTTTTCATACACTCCTTATTTACAATCTTGTGATGATATTTTACCTTCAAAAAAACAAACGCTGCAATTTTTGCCACGATGTGATAAAGGAAAAGGCGCGCTATCTTCCGCCTTACACCACCTAAATAGTTATAGGTCCCGTCTATCCTTTTCGGAGTAATCTGTGCCTCTGAAAATTCATCTTCCAGCTCATTTTTGTAATATATAATTCTTTTTTCAGCTTTTTCCATTACCTTATCCTAATCCATCCTTCATATAAAAGAAAAGCGAAATTCATCTGCAAAAACAGACAAATCCCGCTATCATCAACCAAGCAAAGCAATCACATCAGATTCTATCCACTGATGTAATCTGAGTCTACTTTTCCGCAGGATATTATACCAGTATTTCACAATTTATCTTTGGACACAAAGGGAATTTTGTCCAAAAATGTAACACTTATCCAAAAATGTCCATTACTTCCAAGTCAGGATATATCACGACAAGTTTTTTAGAAAAAGAAAAAGTATTTTCATTTGGCATTACCTTTCGTAGACATAATCGTTCTGTTTCTAGAAAAAACATTTCACAGCCTCCGCCATTCGTTTCCCTATAATTTAGATACTTCTTTACTTATTATACCACGCTTTCCAACATGAGCAATCATATTTTATTCTGTATTCTTAATCGTGAGGTAAGTCGTTCTCAAAGAAAATGAGGACTTCCGCAGGTTCAACTATCGTTCTTCTGAGAAAGCTATAAACGACTCTCCCATCTGAAACCTCTGTCATGCCATTATAGTTCATAGGGACACTCTACTACCAATGCAGTATATAATCGATTAAAATCGAACGCATCGGCAGGCTCCTGAAAATATGAAGACCACCGCCCCTCCATATACGCTTCAAAATCGATGCCGCCCACCTAAAGCACGGCAATACCGCTTTCTCCCTTTTCCAGCTGCTTTATCATCGGAAGCAGTGCATCATATGCACGTCCCTCATCACCGGTTAACAATTCCCCGGCTGCACTCCTTTTATACTCTACAGGTTCTGCTTCCGTCCCTTCCACGTCACACCGTTCATTTTCCGCAAATTTCTCTGTTACCTTATCCTCTGCCGGTACTTCTTCTTCCGAATTTACAGAGACAGTCTCTCCTTCCATCACAGAAGCATCGTAAACTCCGGTGCCGTCATATAATATCCAAACACTCAGCACAAGCACAATAATCTGCTTTATCCTTCCTTTTAATTCCCCCATATCCTGTTTTTCTCCCACGTCTCTGCATCTATCTTTCAAAGCACTTCACCAGAAGTATATCACAGTTTCAAACCCGGCAAAAGCACATAAGATAAGGCTACCAAATCAAATTTTTCTAATCGTACAAACTAAATCTACAATTTTTGTAATTTTTTTCAAAAAAGTGGTTGACATTCTCTTCTACAGATGGTATTATCATATTCGTTGATGAGCTACGGCTCAGGAAACGCGCGGAAGTGTCGGAATTGGCAGACGAGCAAGACTAAGGATCTTGTGACCGTTAGGTCGTGTGGGTTCAAGTCCCATCTTCCGCAGTATGAAAAGCCTTGATTTTTCAAGGCTTTTTTGCTGTCCATATTATTTTTCTCAAAAAAATATCTTTTACAATGCCAGGATTAACCCATTATGCAATAGAGTGGAAGCCTAAGTCTTTCTCACCTTATGCTTTGTCAAGTCAGACGGTTAGGATTCTTTCTACATCTTTTTACAAATTATCCTGTATTTCTTCACACTTCCCATTTTTCTGTCATATCCTAAAAGAAAAAAGGAAAATTGCTATGTGTAATAATTTTAATTGCAGCTTACGCAATATCTTTGGTTCATCCTGCCACCGCAATTGTGATTACGACCGTAATCGCCACGACGAACGCAGAGATGACCGTCGTGATGACAGACGCGAGGATCGCAGAGACAGACGCGAACACGACAACTACTAAACTTCAATAATGTGGGGGGAGCCGCTTCGGTGGCTCCTTTCCTACTCCCCATTCAAAATCCTCTGGTACAGCTCCTCCCCATGGGCTCCGGCGAGCTGCTCACAAATCTCTATACGCTTTTCCACTATGGGCAGCATCACATGCGCCTTGGCATCTGCGATCTGTAGTCTCATCAAATCCTTGAATTCTCCCAAAGACACCGGTATCCGCAAATGTCTCCTCAAGTAATGCATGCGCAGTCCCATCCGGTCGTCATGATACTTCACATAATACAACAATCTTCTCTGCTCATCCGTAGTAAGCTCTGCTCCATTCTTTAAAAGAGTAGGTATCACCTCATCCCGTACAATTTCAAAGCTCCTCTCGGGGTGACCATAGTAATGCATATTTGTATCGTCCTCCCTCTTTCCGGTGACCTGACAGTCCGGCTTTCCCACATCATGAAGAAGTGCTGCCGGATACACCATGTCATCCGTCACATCCTCTGAAAGCCCTACTACAGTGTGTAGGCAATGCATCCACAAATCATGCTGATGAGCGTAGTTCTTCTGGTCATAATCAAACATACATTTTACCACCGGCAAAAGCCCTGCAATCTCCTCTCTGTAGGAATCTATTTCCTCCACAAATTGTGCTTTTTTTAATAATGTGATTAATTCTGTCAATGT
>CAZOSU010000134.1:2893-7136 GCA_964582515.1 uncultured Acetatifactor sp.
TCATACAATTACCTCCTTCCAGCTCCTTGTATCTCCATTATACCCAAGCCTTGTTCCACAAAAGCCTCTTAAAAGGCGAAAAATATCTTTCATCAAACAACAAGACAATCCCCCACAAATATGCTATGCTATATAGACGAGAAATACAAGAAGAAGGTTAACATATGACAACAACAAAACAAAACGCAAACCTACTGACTGAGGGCTCCATCCCGAAAAAGATGCTGACCTTCGCACTGCCCCTTTTTCTGGGAAATTTATTTCAGCAGCTTTATAATGTGGCGGACTCTCTGATTGTAGGGAACTTTATCGGCGCAGATGCTCTGGCTGCAGTCAGCTCCTCAGGAAGTCTGATATTTTTAATGGTAGGATTTTTCAACGGTATGTCCGTTGGTGCCGGTGTGGTCACCGCCAGATACTTTGGAGCACGTGATACTAAGAATCTGGAACGCTCCATTCATACCACCGTAGCTTTTGGTATCGCTGCCGGACTGGTTCTGATGCTTGTTGGCGTCCTTACCACTCCGCTGATTTTAAAATTAATGGGAACACCGGAGGATGTACTTCCCTCCTCCATTTCCTACTTCAGAACATATTTTTGTGGTTCTCTGGCATTTGTTCTTTATAATATCTTTGTAGGAATCATGCAATCCGTAGGAGACAGCAAGAGACCATTATTCTACTTAATGATTGCCACCGTGGTAAACATCGTTCTGGATTTATTATTTGTAGGCGTATTCAAATGGGGCGTGTGGAGTGCCGCTTTTGCCACTGTAATTTCGCAGTTTATCAGTGCTCTGCTCTGCCTGCGTACTTTACTTACTACCACCGAGGAATACCGGGTAGATATCAGAAAAATCCGTTTCGATATGTTTATGTTAAAACAGATTATCCAAAATGGCCTGCCCACGGGCCTTAACAACTCCATTATCGCTATCGCCAATGTGGTTGTGCAATCCAATATCAACGCCTTTGGTAAAATGGCTGTGGCAGGGTGCGGGGCATATTCCAAAATTGAGGGCTTCGGCTTCCTGCCCATTAACTGCTTCACCATGGCGCTGACCACCTTTATCAGCCAGAATCTGGGTGCAAAGCAGTTTGAGCGAGCTAAAAAGGGAGCACGCTTTGGTATTCTCTGCTCCGTAATTATGGCAGAAGCCATCGGCATTATCATCTACCTGTTTGCACCGCAGCTGATTGGAATCTTTAATTCCGACCCTGCCATCGTGGAATATGGTGTCATCCAGGCACGAACTGTGAGTCTGTTCTATTGCCTGCTGGCTTACAGCCACTGCCTTGCTGCGATTTTCCGCGGTGCGGGAAGGTCCACCATCCCCATGCTGGTGATGCTGGCGTCCTGGTGCATTATCCGAGTGACCTACATCACCATTATCGTGCAGTTCATCCCGGTGATTAATGTGATTTTCTGGGCATATCCCCTTACCTGGAGTATCAGCACGGTGGTCTTTACACTTTTTTATTTTAAATCTAACTGGATGAAAGCTTTTCAGTAGAAAAAATAAAAAGTTTATGTTATAATCGTTGTTGACTAATATTGTAAGTGAGGTATCTGATGTTACGCACTAATGAATCTGCTGAAAACTATTTAGAAACTATATTGTCCTTAAGCAAAGTGAAGCCTGTTGTACGTGCAGTAGACATTTCCGAGGAATTAGGATATAAGAAATCCAGTGTCAGCGTGGCGATGAAGAATCTTCGGGAACAAAATCACATCACGGTTACCAAGGAGGGCTTCATATACCTTACAGAATCCGGAAAGGCCATTGCTGATATGATTGCAGAGCGCCATGAGGTGATTATGAAGTGGCTGACCTCTCTGGGTGTGGACGAAAAAATAGCCTCTGAGGATGCCTGCCGAATTGAACATGTCATCAGCGAAGCGAGCTTCGAGGCCATTAAGAAAAATGTTCTTTAATTGTGCTTACATATGCGGATAGTGATTTTTTCACTGTCCGCTATTTTTATGTCCAAGGAGATGCGATATACATTCTCCGGTTGCCCCTGATGGTTAAGATGTACTTCTTTATTCACATAGAATTCCGTCGTCTTACGCTCCACCAGCAGCCTACAGGAGCTTTCTTCCCCGCGAAGAAGAATATATCCATCCCGTATTTCCGGCTCATACTGGGTCACAAAGTTCTCTGTAATAACAGCTTCCTCTTCTCCTACAGCAAAATAGTCCTCCAGAATCAATTCCCCCGTTTTTTTATCAAAGGAAAAACATCTGGAAAAGGCTTCTACCCTCCCCGCTTCATAGGCATCCGTCAGCTCCATAAGGCCTCCCCCATACCGGTAGGTCTCCCAGGCTTCAAAGCGATTTGCTGCATATTCTCTACCACTTTTCTGCTCTGCGCCACAAAGAAGAGGTACATTGTGTCCCATGCTTCGATTGCAGAGAATCCCATATCTGCCTTCTCCGAAATACTCCTTTACATATTCACCTGCTCCTAAATCGGTAAAGAACATCTCCTTCCCGATTCCATACAGAAAGCTTCCCACATCATTATGATTATGGGGCTCTGCATTATGACCACCCTTTATAGCCATAAAGCATCCGTTTTCACTGTTTCCCATGCACCACTGGGCGCTGGGCAGTATAGTGAATTTTTCAGGGGAATAGGGCGCATTTTCACCACTTTTCTCTGCCAGCTTTTTTGCCTGAAAAATATCCATACGCAGGGGCACAAAACGGTAACAGTGGTCATCCTCCAAGGTGCCGGCCAGAGAAATATCCGGTATCTGCACCTGCGGAAAGAAATTTTTTAATGCGCAGCCCAGACCCATACGATATTTTTCACGGCTACTTCCATCGGAGAAGCTGACACTTCGCCCGGAAGCAAAATAACACTTGGACCACCAGAGAGCCATATGAAAGCGCTTATCCTCCTCACCGGCACAAAACTCCCCCCAGTCTCCTCTTAGCAAATCCATCTTCCCCTGTGTGTACTCATATACCTGCTCTGCGAAATTCACAAAATATCCCATACCATAGGCATAATAACCAAGTCCCTCCATGCACGTGCCATCCTCTGCAAAACCGCCCACATAATATAACAAATCCTCACAGACTCTGGCAATATATTTTTCCAGACGCTCCGGCCGGTTATGATATAAATATATGGCGGCACTGCCGATATTTCCCACACATACAGCGTTCCAGTTATGCTCGCACCGCTCCCAATGAGCAAAGGGTGGCACTGCCGCAAAGAACGGCTCTATCACACGCTTAAGAGCCTCATTTTTGCATTTTTCCGTACAGGCTAAGGGAAGTACTCCCTCCAGCTTAAAGGCCAGCTCTGCCAGTGTTCCTGCTGTCTCAGCGGCAAATAAATCCACATTATACCGCCAGTTGGGATCCTTGGCACGATTCACATGGGCCGGAAGTGCCCAGCACTCTTCCGCACAGATTTCCAGAAGAATTTGCTCCAGCTTCGAATAAACCTGTTCCTTTGTCAGCGGCGCAAATGTCTCCTTACCCTCCTCCTTCATCCAAAGGGCCAGACATCCAAATACCGTCAGAAATTTACGTCTGCCAAAGTACACAGCCTCATATCTCACCCGATTCCCGCAGGTTTCAAACAGAGCAAACAGCTCTTCTGTAATCTGGGGAAGCGGCTTATCAAGTAGCTCCAGCGCGGTATCAATCAATTGTTTTTTTGTATTTTGTAAAAACTCATTATACATATTCATACCAGTATTTTAAGACAAAAAAAGAGGCTGCGCAATGCACAACCTCTTAAATATTTTTTTGACAGAATTCCGAAGGAATTCCACTGGAACTTAGGGATTCTTAAGCTCTGTTTTCCAGAGCCTTAGAAGAACTTAGTTCCCTATTATCTCTGTACACGACCGGAAGCATCGCCACCGGCAAGAGTTTCAACTTCTTTTCTGGATACTAAGTTGAAGTCGCCAGGAATGGTGTGCTTTAATGCAGATGCAGCAACACCGTACTCAAGAGCAGCCTTGAAATCCTTACCATCTAACATACCACAGATAACACCACCTGCGAAGGAGTCACCACCACCTACACGGTCAACGATAGGACGGATGGAGTACTCTTTAGAGTGATAGAATTCCTTGGTATCTCTGGAGTAGATACAAGCAGACCAGCCATTGTCAGATGCAGAACGGCTTACACGTAAAGAAGATACGCAGTATTCAAAGTTAAACTTCTCAACCATCTGCTCGAAGATGGACTTGTAACCAGCAAGCTCAAGCTCAC
>CAZOSU010000135.1:0-7129 GCA_964582515.1 uncultured Acetatifactor sp.
TTCCATAGATCTTATGAATGCCTATGGGGCTCTTGGATTGATTATTGGAGAAGAGGTAGAGGATGATTTGTTAACAGAGATTTTTACCAATTTCTGTTTAGGAAAATAATTGAGAGATCCATATATACAGGATTTTTCACATGGCAGCTTTATTCCTTCCTTCGGAAAGGAGTTTGCTGGTTTTAGAAAGGTTTTTGATATGAAACAAATTGTAGAAAAAGTAGATGTATGTATTGTTGGTGCCGGTCATGCAGGATGTGAAGCAGCTTTGGCTTGTGCAAGACTTGGCTTAGAGACTGTGATTTTTACCGTAAGTGTGGATAGCATTGCTCTGATGCCGTGCAATCCGAATATTGGTGGTTCTTCTAAGGGGCATATAGTAAGAGAGATAGATGCCTTAGGTGGAGAAATGGGTAAGAATATTGATAAGACCTTTATTCAGTCCAAAATGCTAAATGTTTCCAAAGGTCCTGCAGTACATTCCCTTCGTGCACAGGCAGATAAGTCGGATTATACCCGTTCCATGCGTAATGTTTTGGAGAATCAGGAGCATCTTACAATTAAACAGGCAGAGGTTTGTGAGCTTTTGTGGAAAGAAGATGGGGAGAATAAAGTAATCACCGGTGTGAAAACCTATACCGGCACCATCTATGAATGTAAAGCAGTTGTATTATGTACCGGTACCTATCTGAAAGCAAGATGTCTTTGTGGTGAAAGTATTACTTATACCGGACCAAATGGCTTACAGGCTGCAAATTATCTAACGGATTCTTTGAAAAAAATGGGTATTGAGCTTCGTCGCTTTAAAACCGGTACTCCTGCACGTATGGACAAAAGAAGTATTGACTTTTCCAAGATGGAAGAGCAGTTTGGGGATGAAAGAGTTGTTCCATTCTCCTTTTCTACGGATCCGGAAGCTGTACAAAAAGAACAGGTTTCCTGCTGGCTTACTTATACCAATGAAAAGACCCATGAAATTATCCGTGCCAATTTGAACCGTTCCCCTATTTATGCAGGTATTATCGAAGGTACCGGTCCCAGATATTGTCCTTCCATTGAGGACAAGGTAGTAAAATTTGCAGATAAGGAAAGACATCAGGTATTCATTGAGCCGGAAGGACTTTATACCAATGAAATGTATGTGGGTGGTATGTCTTCTTCCCTGCCGGAGGATGTGCAGCTTGCCATGTATCGTACTGTACCGGGATTGGAGAATTGTAAGATTGTAAGAAATGCTTATGCCATTGAGTATGATTGTATTAATGCGAAGCAGCTCTATCCTTCTTTAGAGTTTAAAAAGGTAAAAGGACTTTTTGCCGGTGGGCAGTTCAATGGTAGTAGTGGATATGAGGAAGCAGCGGGACAGGGACTTGTGGCCGGAATCAATGCAGCTATGTCCGTTTTAGGGAAAGAGCCCCTCATTTTAGATAGGAGTGAAAGTTATATAGGTGTGCTGATTGATGATTTGGTTACCAAAGACAATCGGGAGCCTTATCGTATGATGACCTCCAGAGCAGAGTACAGATTACTGCTTCGTCAGGATAATGCGGATATTCGACTAAGAAAAAAGGGTTATGAGGTAGGATTAATTTCCAAAGAGCAGTATGATGCTTTATTACTTAAGCAGGAGAGAATTGCTAAGGAGATTGAAAGATTGAAAAATACCCAGCTTGGCGCCAATAAGGAAGTACAGGCATTTTTGGAAGCGCAGGGAAGCTCAACCTTAAAAACTGCTGCTACTTTGGCAGAATTGATTTGTCGTCCGGAGCTTTCTTATGAAGCTTTAGCTACCGTGGACAAAAATAGAGAGCCTCTGCCTGGGGATGTTATCGAACAGGTTGAGATTGAGATAAAATATGAAGGATATATTTTACGCCAGCTTCGTCAGGTAGAGCAGTACAAGAAGATGGAGAAAAAAATGATTCCGGAAGAGTTGAATTATGATGATGTACCTTCCCTTCGTCTGGAGGCAAGACAGAAGCTGAAGGAGTTTAAGCCTATTTCTGTGGGACAGGCGTCTCGTATTTCAGGTGTTTCTCCGGCAGATGTATCCGTACTTTTAGTATATCTGGAGCATGTAGGTAAATAGGAGTTAATATGTATAATACTAAGCAGTTTGAAAAAGATTTATCCGCTTTGGGCGTATCTTTATCAGAAAAACAGATTCAGCAGTTTTTGATTTATTTTGAAATGTTAGTAGAGTGGAATGAAGTCATGAATTTGACTGCTATCACAGAATATGAAGAAGTCATGAAAAAACATTTTGTGGACAGTCTTTCTATTATTCAGACATATGATATTTCCAAGAAAGTAAGTGTAATAGATGTTGGAACAGGTGCCGGCTTTCCAGGACTTGCTTTAAAAATTGCTTATCCCAATATGAATGTGACTTTATTGGATTCTTTAAATAAAAGAATCAATTTCTTAAATGCTGTAATTGAGAAACTGGGACTTACAGATGTGGAAACCGTCCATGGAAGAGCAGAAGATTTTGCAAAACCCGGAAAGCTTAGAGAAAAGTATGATTTGTGTGTGTCCAGAGCAGTAGCCAACCTGACCACGCTTTCTGAATACTGCCTACCCTTTGTAAAGGTAGGTGGAGAATTCATTTCTTATAAATCCGAGAAAATTACCGAAGAAATGGAGAATGCAAAAAAAGCCATATCTCTCCTTGGAGGAAAATTTGACCGTAGTAAAGATTTTTACTTACCGGATTCAGATATATATCGAAACCTTGTTGTGATTAAGAAAGTAAAGGAGACTCCAAAAAAGTTTCCACGTAAAGCAGGTCTTCCTTCTAAGGAACCACTATCTTAGTATATTTTTAAATGTAAGTGGTGGAGGATATATATTATATTTTTAGACTCTTTAAAGGCGTTAAGCAAATTCCTTTCGAGCTTAGTGTCCCCTTCGTCGCAGACGAAGGGGGAGCGGGTCTTAAAAATATAATATATATCCTCCACCACGTATATTATGAATTCAGAAAAGTATAAATATGAGTTAATACCTCTCTCGATGATTCAAAATGAGGAAGTCCCTTAGTTCTGGGTATGTATACGGATTCAATTGCCGTATTGTAGTATTCATAATTTTCTACTGTAGTTTCAATGTTTTCCTTTTCTTTTCCGGCGATAATATAAATACTGTTGTTCAGCTCCTTTAAAGCGTGAATGATATTGGCATTGGTGTACTTTGCCAAATAGCTACTATAACTATGCTTCGCCAAGTAATTTGGTGTATGAGCAGCTTCCAGATAATTCAAAATGTAATCTTCTTTAATCAAATTTGGATTATAAAAGTATTCCTCCTGAAACCTTTTCTCGAAGGATGTTTTACTGGTATAAAGATTTGTAATAAATGTTCCCAAAATAGGAGTTCCTAAAATTAGTTTCAGAAGCTTTGTTCTTTTGGAAGGAATCTTATTCAGCTCATATAGACTTTGCGGATTGATGGTAATAATCTTTCCGATAATATCATGCTCATTATGACAAGCCAGAATAGAGATAGGAGCGGAGTCCCCACTGCATACAATATCTGTCTGACGACCAATTATATTTTTTATAAAATCTGTGATAAGCTGTACATACAGATAATTGGTATAAGTCATGTCCGGCTTGTCCGATAGACCATAGCCAAGCAAATCTAAAGCATATACCTCATGACTTGCAGCGAGGCTGTCAAAAAGCTTATGATATTCATATATAGAGCTACCGGCGGTAAGGTCATGAATTAAAAGTACAGGAGTACCGGTACCTTTTCTGGTATATCTGATTTTTCCAAAACGCCATTCATAGAACTTGCTAGGAATGGTAGAAAGATAGTTTCTGCAAGTACATCTCTTATATTCAAAACGATTCATCACATGAATGGTTGCAGTAGTGAGACCCGCTAACACCATAAAAGTATTTAACTTTTTACCCATATGCGCACTCCTTTTTCAAATTATCTTACCTATAGTATAAAATATTTTTAAGAAATACACAATTTTTTTTAGAAAACCTTTTCAGAATTCAAAAAATAGTTTATTATATTCTTAGTTTTAGTCGAGAGGGAGTATGGAGGTAAGTTATGCAAAATAATCTAAATTGCGACAAAATATTTACGCAAAAAAGAAACCTCTCTATTATGACTGTTCAGGAAGAAGAGAGACAACGTATTGCCAGAGATTTACATGACACGTCGCTGCAAACTTTGGCTCACCTTGTTCATAAGCTGGAGTTATGTAACTTATACATGGACAAGGATGTTTTCCAGGCTAAGCTGGAGATTCTTTCCATACGTCAAAGTCTGAAGGATGTCATTGAGGAAATCAGAAATACAATTTTTGATTTACGTCCAATGTCATTTGATGATTTAGGTGTGAAAGAAACCTTTAACCGATTTATCGAGAGAGAAAATCAGGATAAGAAATTTAAAATTACATCGGAAGTAGAAGAGATTGGTTTTTCTGTGGAGCTGATTACACTTACCTTGTACAGAGTAGTACAGGAATGTGTATCAAATGCTATCAAGCATTCAGAAGGTGACCATATACATATTGTTGCAAAAGAAGTGTCGGACAATATGTACCAGGTTGTTATTGAAGATAATGGTAAAGGATTTACCATGCAGGAAGCAAATGAGAAGACCAATCATTTCGGACTCACAATTATGAGAGAACGTGTAAGTATTTTAAATGGTACTATTGATATTCAATCCGAAATTGGAAAAGGTACAAAAGTTATTATTGAATTCCCGTTACCCAATATTGAAGAGAATGATGGAGGAACACATGAGCATTAAAGTTATGATTGCGGATGATCACATCCTGATGAGAGAAGGTATCAAACAGTTATTAGAGTTTGATGGCAGCATTGATGTTGTCGGAGAAGTAAGCGATGGTGAGGAGTGTCTTGCAAAGCTTCCACTGGTTAGACCGGAGGTATTATTGTTGGACATTAATATGCCTAAGAAAAACGGTATTGAAGTTTTACAGGATATCAAGAAAAGAAATATTCCTGTAAAGGTTCTAATCTTAACTGTACATAATGAAATCGATTATCTACTAAAAGCAGTAGATATCGGTGTGGATGGATATATTTTAAAGGATTCTGAAAGCTCTGAATTAAAGAAGGCTATCAATGCAGTAGTACATGGTGAAAGCTATATTCAGCCGAACCTTATTCCTTCCTTAAACAGCAGACTGGTTTCTAGAGATTCAGATAAAGAGAAGATTGAAGCTCTCACTAAGAGAGAGTTGGAAGTATTGGTTCAGGTTGCTAATGGTATGTTCAATAAGGAAATTGCAACTTCCTTAAACATCAGTGAAAGAACTGTCAAGAATCATATTTCTAACATTTTCAAAAAGATTGAAGTAAACGATCGTACACAGGCAGCTGTGTTTGCGATTAAGAATGATATTATTCAGTTGTTCTAAATTTGTTATGAAGTGGTGCAGCATATACTGCACCACTTTTTTTGGAAAAACTGAAAGAAGAAGATATCCGATAATCTTTCGTTAAAAATTGTGATAAACATAACTTTTACTTTCTAATAACGTTTAAAAAAAAGGAAAAAAGTCAGATGGTAATATGGGAGAATAATGTCAAAAAACTAGATATAGATTGACTGGGTCGGAATGTTTCACGTGAAACATTTATTTTTCTTTTACCACTTTAGTCAATAGAAAACACAATATAATGTTTCACGTGAAACATTTTAACCCCTATATCTTGTGTTTGGAAGCTGTGAAACATCAATAATATAGGAGTGTGAAACATTGATTTTCCGACTCAGTCAACCAAATTTAAAGGTGCAAGAACACTAGATATAGTGGTAGTTTCAAAATGTAGAAAAATTCCATAATTTATATCAAAAAATCATACCATTATCATATAGAACAAAAACAAGATTAATGATATAATAATCAAAAATAAAGAAAGCTTATAAATATTTATTACAGGTTCTTTGGAGCTTTCCGATACATAGGAAACAAAGCAAGAGGGGTCTTGAGAATAAAATATATATATGGCGTAACTACCGGATGAAAGAAAGGTAAAGATATATGGGAAAAGTTATAGCGATTGCCAATCAGAAAGGCGGCGTAGGAAAAACTACAACTTCAATCAATTTATCTGCAGCACTTGCGGAAAAAGGGAAGAAGGTGTTAGTGATTGATACGGACCCACAAGGAAATAGTACAAGTGGATTTGGTATTGATAAGAATGATTTAGAAAACACTATTTATGAATTGATTTTGGATGAGTGTTCTATTCAAGATTGTATTATTAAGGAGGCAATTCCGAATGTATCGGTAATTCCCTCGAACGTAAATCTTGCTGCGGCAGAGATTGAGTTAATCGGTGTAGAAAAGAAGGAATTTATTCTAAAGAATGCATTGGATTACGTAATAGATGATTATGACTATATTATCATCGATTGTCCACCTTCCTTGAATGTGCTTACAATTAATTCAATGACCAGTGCAAATAGTGTACTTGTTCCTATTCAGTGCGAGTATTATGCATTGGAAGGACTTAGTCAGTTGATTTATACAGTAAATCTTGTAAAGGAGAGATTGAATCCTGCTCTGGAGATGGAGGGTGTTATTTTTACCATGTATGATTCCAGAACAAATCTCTCCATGCAAGTAGTGGAAAATGTAAAAAATAATTTAAATCAATACATTTTCAAGACAATGATTCCGAGAAATATTCGTTTAGCAGAAGCACCCAGCTATGGAATGCCGATTATATCCTATGATTCCAAGTCAGCAGGTGCAGAAAGCTATCTGAATCTGGCGGAAGAACTAATTGACAAAAACAAATAAACGGGGGAAAGAAAAATGGCGGCACCAAAAGCTAGAGGTTTGGGTAAAGGTTTAGATGGTCTGATTCCAAATATGGTAGGTGAAACCAAACCGAAGAAAGATGCAAAAGCAGAAGAAGTAGTAGATAAGGGGTCGGAAACCATCGTAAAGATTACTATGGTGGAACCCAACAGAGAGCAGCCTCGAAAGAATTTTGATGAGGATGCATTACAGGAACTGGCGGATTCTATTAAGCAGTTCGGTTTATTACAGCCCATTTTAGTACAGGATCGTAAGGATCATTATGAAATCATTGCCGGTGAACGAAGATGGCGTGCATGT
>CAZOSU010000136.1:0-7127 GCA_964582515.1 uncultured Acetatifactor sp.
GACCGTTGGGAGCGCAGTATGTTTCAGATCCGCAATGCACCTGAGAAGCTGTCGGTCTGGCAGGAGGGTATAATTCCAATGTTATCAAGATGGTAAAAAGTCAGGAAGGATTCGAGAAGGACAATGTGCTGATTTACGCCATCGGAAATGAGGGAAAGGACGCCCTTGCAAAGGACGGCTATGAGATTAGGATGGATTTACCGGAGGTTATGGAGGCTCCCTGCTACAGAGATGCCATGCATCTTTGCGATGAGCTTTTAAAGGCCTTTGAAGAGGGAGAAATCGGAGAAATCTATCTGGCCTACACATCATTTAAAAATACCGTAAGTCATGTACCCACTCTCTTAAAGCTGCTGCCTGTGGAGCCACAGGAGCTGACAGAGGAGGAAGAGGAGAGGGCACTGATGAATTTCGAGGCGGAGGAAGAGGAAGCACTGAATATGCTGATTCCAAAGTATATTACCAGTCTCATTTACGGTGGGCTCATTGAGGCACTGGCCAGTGAGAATGGTGCCCGTATGCAGGCAATGGATAATGCAACCAGCAATGCGGAAGAAATGATTAGTGATTTGACGCTTAAATACAATAGAGCACGTCAGGGCTCTATTACTCAGGAATTAACAGAGATTATTGCCGGAGCGGAAGCCATTTCGTAAGCGGTAATAAAAGAAAGGATATTAACAGATTATGACAGGAGTTAATAAAGGCAAAATCAGTCAGATTATTGGCGCGGTTTTGGATATTCGTTTTGATAGCGGCCGGCTCCCTGAAATTAACGAAGCAATTGTAATCCAGCGTAAAAATGGCGGTGAGCTTACTGTAGAGGTAGCGCAGCACTTAGGTGATGATACCGTACGTTGTATTGCAATGGACACCACTGACGGTCTGGTTCGTGGTATGGAGGCAGTCGCTACAGGTGCTCCTATTTCCGTTCCTGTTGGTGAGAATACTCTTGGACGTATTTTTAACGTTCTGGGTAAGCCTATCGACAACAAGCCGGCGCCGGAGGGTGTGGGCTACGAGCCGATTCACAGAGCTGCTCCTAAATTTGAAGAGCAGTCCACGGAAAAAGAGCTGTTAGAGACCGGTATCAAGGTGGTAGACCTTCTTTGCCCTTATCAGAAGGGTGGTAAAATCGGTCTGTTCGGTGGTGCCGGTGTAGGTAAAACCGTACTCATTCAGGAGCTGATTCGTAACATTGCAACTGAGCACGGTGGATATTCTGTATTTACCGGTGTAGGTGAGCGTACCCGTGAGGGAAATGACCTTTATCATGAAATGGCTGAGTCAGGCGTACTTGACAAGACCACCATGGTATTTGGTCAGATGAATGAGCCACCGGGAGCGAGAATGAGAGTTGGTCTTACCGGACTTACCATGGCAGAGTACTTCCGTGATAAGGGTGGTAAGGACGTACTTCTTTTCATTGATAATATTTTCCGTTTTACTCAGGCAGGTAGTGAGGTGTCCGCACTTCTTGGACGTATGCCTTCCGCAGTAGGTTACCAGCCCACTCTGCAGACGGAGATGGGTGCCCTCCAGGAGCGTATTACCTCTACCAAGAGTGGCTCAATTACATCTGTTCAGGCAGTTTATGTGCCTGCGGACGACTTAACAGACCCTGCTCCGGCAACTACCTTCGCACATCTGGATGCAACCACGGTACTATCCCGTTCCATCGTAGAGCTTGGTATTTATCCGGCGGTAGACCCATTAGAGTCCACCTCCAGAATCCTGGACCCTCGTATCGTAGGTGAGGAGCATTACAGAGTTGCTCGTGGTGTACAGGAGATTCTTCAGAGATATAAAGAGCTTCAGGACATTATCGCCATCCTTGGTATGGACGAGCTTTCTGAGGAGGATAAGCTGGTAGTTTCCCGTGCAAGAAAGGTACAGAGATTCTTATCCCAGCCATTCTTCGTTGCAGGACAGTTTACCGGTCTGGAAGGTAAGTATGTACCGATTAACGAAACCATCCGTGGCTTTGCAGAGATTCTGGAAGGTAAGCACGATGATATCCCTGAGAGCTATTTCTTAAATGCAGGCAGCATTGATGATGTTTTGGCAAAAGTCCAGGGCTAATCGGAAGGGAAGGTTTTATGGCATATAATAACTTTACCTTGGAAATCATTACGCCGGATAGAGTATTCTATAAAGGCGAGGCAACGATGGTAGAGATGAATACCACAGAGGGTGAAATCGGTGTTTTGCCCGGGCATATCCCCATGACAGTTATTGTAAAGCCGGGAATTCTGACCATTTATGAAGCGGATGGAGAAGAGAAGGAGGCTGCATTACATGCAGGCTTTGCGGAGATTTTGCCGGAAAAGGTAACACTCCTTGCAGAAATCATTGAATGGCCTGATGAAATTGATAGGGATAGAGCAGAGGCAGCGAGAGCACGAGCAGAGGAGCGGCTGCGCACTGCCACACCGGAAACCGATATGCTCAGAGCACAGACTGCACTGATGAGAGCGGTGGCTCGTATTGAAGTTTTAAGATAATGTATAAGAGATTATTCAGAGGCGCTTCTTTTGCGAATGCATGGCTTTTTGCCATATAGATTTGTGTGAACAAGCCCTTGCAGGTGAGCCCTGCAAGGCTTGCTTCCTCAAATCGGCAAGGCTCTGAATAAATCACATGATAAATCCTACGGCATATGATATTATAAATGAGAAATTAGGTGGTATCATATGGATTTTAACCGTAGGATTTTGCCATTTTATATGACCTATCCGGGAATGGATGGAAGAGAAGGGAATCCCATCCGGGATTTGGAATACTTCGGACAGATGTACCCTGACCGCGTGAAGCGCTATCAGGGGAGAGTGATGGAAATGCTGGATAAGATGGATTATGAAGGCAGTATGATTTATGATGAATATCCGGACCGTATGAGTATGGAACGGATTGCCATGTCCATGGTGGATATCCTCAGGAAGGAAGCAAATGAAAGTATGGAGCCGTTACCGGAGGATGAGCATTTCGATGCACTGATTTATGTGCTATTATGTAATGAAGTGTATAAGAGACGACATGGGAAAAGAAAGAGCTATTGGATTTTCTAGCGGTACGGACAAGACGGTATAAGCATAAAAACGCCGGGAAGAACATGATATGTGCATACCGGCGCGAGTGTGAAGCAATTGGTTTTTGCTAATTGGAAAGGTATGAGATTACGTATGGAAGACTTACAAAAGGTATTGCAGGAGGTGCTGAACCGGAATTTGGAGCACATTGTTCTGAGCAATACCACCGACAAAGAGTATGCAACGAAGATTAAAATCAGACCGGTGGAGCTAAAGGGGGAGCTTCTGTTTCAGCAGACGCTCTACCGTGGCACCCAGGTCTTTCATCATAATTACAGCAGGGAGGAAGTGGCAGAGCAGGTGTGCGCGGCTCTTTTGGGGAAAATGAAGCAGGCAGAGCTTAAGGGAAATACCCTGCAGGCTACGGTGCTGGTGAGCAAAAAAGGAAAGATGACGGTGAAGACAAAGCGGGTAGATGCATCTACGGAAAATTCCGGCAGAGATTTGAACCATAACCGGGAAAAGCAGTACATTCTCCGGGAAGGGGAGCCGGTGGATTTTCTGGTAGGACTTGGGGTGCAGACGCCGGAGGGGAAAATTGCCAAAAACCGCTATGATAAATTTCGCCAGATTAACCGTTATCTGGAATTTATTGAGGATATTCTGGATAAACTTCCAAAGGACAGAACTATCCGAATCATCGATTTTGGCTGCGGTAAATCCTATCTTACCTTTGCCATGTACTATTATTTGCACCAGCTGCAGGGCAGGGATATAGCTGTGACCGGGCTGGATTTGAAGAAGGATGTAATTGCCCACTGTAATCAATTGGCACAGAAATGCGGGTATGAGAAGCTGACCTTTGAGGTAGGAGATATCAGTACCTATGAAGGCGCGGATTGTGTGGATATGGTGGTGTCTCTTCATGCTTGCGATACCGCTACGGATTATGCGCTGGAGAAGGCAGTAAGGTGGGGAGCCAAGGTGATTCTGGCAGTTCCCTGTTGTCAGCACGAATTGAATCGCCAGATGAAAAACCAGCTTCTGGAACCGGTTCTAAAGTACGGACTGATAAAGGAGAGGATGGCGGCGCTGATTACGGATGCCGTGCGGGCTAATTTGCTGGAGCAGCAGGGATACGATACCCAGATTCTGGAGTTTATCGATATGGAGCATACCCCGAAGAATCTGCTGATTCGTGCAGTGAAGAGAAGCAGTGGTGTAAATAAGAGTATGAAGCCGGGACAGGTTAACATTGAACAGACCATGGAAGGTCTGAATGTTTCGCCTACTTTGGCAAAGCTTTTAAAAGAATTATAACTACGGATATAAGGATAGAAGGAATGAAGAAAGTTATAGCCAAGACCTTGCTATTTATCACAGTTTTCTTTGTGACGCTGATTGTAAGCAGCAAAGTGATGAATAAGGGAAACAGCAATCTGACCATGGAGATGGGCGCAGCGACACTGCCCATAGTTACCCTGCAGAAAGGGGATATCTCTTACAATGAGCTTCATGGATATCTGGCGGATATGGATGTGACCTACCAGAGGGAGAGCATTACGGAGCTGGGAGAGAATCGGGAGCTGGACTTTGTGGTGACAGAAAGCTCGGAGCCTATTGCAGAGATTGCGGTGGAGGTGCGAAGCAGTGACGGCAGCCGTCTCATAGAGCATACCCCGGTGGAAGACTATCAGGAAGAGCAGGGCACACTTACGGTACATACAGCCGTAAAGGATTTGATAGAAAAAAATACAGAATATGCCCTTACCATTTTTATAAAAGAGGAAAGCGGCAGGGAAATAAAATATTATACGCGCATGATTTGGGCAGATGACTTATATACCTATGAAAAGCTGGAGTTTGTAAAGGATTTTCATGATAAAACCTTTGACAAGGAGGAGGCTCAGCAGCTGACCAAATATCTGGAAACCAATTCGAAGGGAGATAATACAACCTTCCATAAGGTGGATATTCACAGTAAATTATCCCAGGTGACCTGGGGAGACCTGAACGTGAAAGAGGTGATAGAGCCGGCGATTACGTTGTGTGAGCTGGCATCGCAGACCGCATCCTTCACCATTCGCACCATGGTATCGGGGGGGGATAGAAAGAGTCCGTCCTATTATTTTGTGGAGGAGTATTATCGAATACGCTATACGAAGGATAGAACCTATCTGCTGGATTTTGAGAGGACAATGACGCAGGTGCCGGCAGTGGACAGTAGTCTTTTTGCTAATGATAAGATTATGCTGGGGATTATCGGGGAGGATATTCCCATGGTAGAGAGTGAGGATGGCAGTATTGTGGTGTTTTCCGTGGCAGGGAAGCTTTGCAGCTACAACATCTCCACCAATAAGCTGGCGCTGCTGTTTAGCTTCTATGATGGGGAAAATATGACCAGCCGGGATATTTACAATCAGCATGACATCAAGATTCTGAACGTGGACGAGGGAGGCAATGTAGAGTTTGCCATTTATGGCTACATGAACAGAGGCCGACACGAGGGAGAAGTGGGAATCCAGCTCTATCGCTATGATAGTAGTAAAAACACAGTGGAGGAAGAGGTATATATCCCCTATGATAAGCCCTATTCCATGCTGAAAAATGATTTGGATAAGCTATTGTTTTTGGATAAGGAGAAGCGTCTCTACCTCTATCTGGATCATACCATTTATGAAGTGGATATAAACGAGAAGCTGGGAAATATGCTGGAGGTGGTGCAGGATGATGATGCCATTGTTATCTCCGCATCCCATGAAATCATCGTGTGGAATGAAGAGAACCAGCTTCGATTAATGAATTTAAAGAGTGGAGAGAAGCTGACTATTTCTGCGGGTGTGGGAGAGCAGATTGTGCCGCTTGGATTTATGGGGGAGGATGTTATCTACGGCGTAGCCAGGGAAGAGGATATTACCATACATGAGGTGGGGACGGTGTTCTTTCCCATGTATAAGGTATGTATCAAAAATACTGCAGGAGAGCTCCTTAAGGAGTATAAACAGGAGAATATCTATACCATGGATATTACCATTGAGGAAAACCAGATTACCCTATCCAGAGTGGAAAGGGATGAGGATGGTAATTATGAGGATATCACGCCGGAGCACATTATGAATAATATGGAGCAGAAGACTACAAAAAATAAGATTGTAGTGGCTGCGGTGGATGTGTATGAGAAAATCGTGCAGCTTCAGGTGAAAAGTACCGTGGATGCCAAAAGTGTGAAGGTACTTACACCGAAGGAAGTGATATTTGAAGGTGCAAGAAGCACTATTCTGGAAAGTGCAGAGAAGGAACCGCTGTATTATGTATATTATGCAGGAGGAATGGAAGGTATTTATCTCAGTGCACAGGAAGCGGTGTCGCAGGCGTACCAGGTTTCCGGCAGTGTCATGGATGAGCAGGGCAAAACCATATGGATAAAGGGAAACCGCGTGTCCAGAAATCAGATTATGGCCATCAAGGAGCCGGAGAAGGTGGAGAAGGAAGCCTCTCTTGCAGCCTGTCTGGATACCATGCTGAAATTCAAGGGAATCAATCGCAGCTCTCAGGAGCTTTTGGACCGGGGACAGAGCGTTTTAGATATTCTCGGCGAAAATCTGCCGGATGTGCAGGTTGCAGAATTCCTGGGATGCCCCATGGATGCTATGCTGTATTTTGTGAACCGGGATATTCCGGTGCTGGCTATGCTCAGCGATGGGGAAGCGGTGCTGATTACCGGCTTTAACGAGTTTAATGTGGTGATTTTTGAGCCTTCTACAGGAAAGCTGTATAAGAAGGGCCTGAATGACTCAACCAAGTGGTTTGAGGAGAACGGAAATCAGTTTATTGCTTATTTTGAGTAAAAGATTTGTATAGAAAAGGACGTGTCGCAGTAATGTAACACGTCCTTTAAAATATCTTATAATTCGCCTCTTTTATATCTGCTAACGATATTCTGAATTCTTTCATTAGGATTGAGTAAATCACTGATGGAAGAATCATGATTCAGGGTATCGATAATGTAAGCAATGTACTTACTCATATCACAGTTGATATACCAGTCACGCTCTAAAAGCTCCGGGGTCTGGTATACAAGGTTGGTGGTCAGTACCC
>CAZOSU010000137.1:0-7120 GCA_964582515.1 uncultured Acetatifactor sp.
TTGTGCAATTGGTTTAAAAGTTACAACAATGACTCTGCGCTAAATAATGGGCATCTCTTTATTTCTAATATGCTCTACCCCAGTATACCATCTTCTTAGCAGGACGTCCGCAGCATACACAGGTATCGGAAATCTCCTCCTGTGCAAAGGGCATACATCTGCTGGTTACGCTAAGCTTCTCCTTGATTACATCCTCACAGCTCTGCTCGCCACACCACATAGCCTTCACAAAGCCGGTTTTTTCTGCAAAAATCTTCTGGAATTCATCGAAATTCTTTGCCACATAGGTATGCTCGTCTCTGTGGGCTCTTGCTCTTTCTAACATCTCTACCTGCATCAGCTCTAAGATTTCGCCCACCTTAGCTTCCAAATCGCCTAAAGCCACTTCAATCTTTTCTCTGGTATCACGACGTACAATGACGCACTTACCGGCCTCGATATCCTTAGGACCTATTTCCACGCGTACAGGATATCCTCTCATCTCCGCTTCTGCAAACTTGTATCCCGGACTCTTATCGGAATCATCCACCTTCACACGGAAGTTTGACTTTAATAAATCTCTCAATTCGTAAGCCTTATCTAAAACGCCTTCCTTTTTCTGCATGATAGGCACGATGCAAACCTGAGTAGGTGCTACTCTGGGAGGAAGTACGAGACCCTCATTATCACCGTGAACCATGATAATCGCACCGATTAAGCGGGTGGTCATACCCCAGGAGGTCTGATGAACATATTTTAAGGTGTTGTCCTTATCGGTAAACTGGATATCAAATGCCTTAGCAAAGCCGTCACCGAAGTTGTGGCTGGTACCGGACTGAAGCGCCTTACCATCATGCATCAATGCCTCGATGGTATAGGTAGCCACTGCACCGGCAAACTTCTCCTTCTCGGTCTTCTGTCCCTTGATAACAGGGATTGCAAGCACCTGCTCGCAAAAATCCGCATATACATTTAACATCTGTACGGTTCTTGCCTCTGCATCCTCTGCGGTGGCATGTGCCGTGTGGCCTTCCTGCCACAAGAACTCTCTGGAACGAAGGAAAGGTCTGGTCTCCTTCTCCCAACGAACCACGCTACACCACTGGTTGTAAACCTTGGGAAGGTCTCTGTAGGACTGAATATCATTAGAATAAAAATCACAGAATAAGGTCTCGGAGGTAGGTCTTACACACATTCTCTCCTGAAGAGGCTGTAATCCGCCATGAGTAACCCATGCCACCTCCGGTGCAAAGCCTTCTACATGATCCTTTTCCTTCTGTAAAAGAGACTCCGGAATGAACATAGGAAGGTATACATTCTCTACGCCGGTCTCCTTGAATCTTGCATCTAACTGCTTCTGGATAAGTTCCCAAATCGCATATCCTGCGGGCTTGATAACCATACAGCCCTTAACGCTGGTGTAATCCACAAGCTCTGCCTTCTTCACTACGTCGGTGTACCACTGTGCAAAATCCACATCCATGGAAGTAATCGCTTCCACCATTTTTTTGTTGTCTGCCATAATTTTTCCTCCTTAACATAAAAGAAACCGCCCGGCTCCATCCCTCAAAAAGGGACCGAAAACCCGGCGGTACCACCCTAATTAACCGGCTGCCATGCAGCCTGTTCTCTTTCCTGCCGTTAACGCCGGCGTACGTCATGCTTATGTCACATGATGCTCCAAGGTAGGTTCAAGACGCTCATATAAGGGCTTCCACCAAATGCCCTCTCTCTGGGATACTTGCACTTCTCTACTAGTCCTCTTCTACGCAAAATTGTTAATTTTTATCATCATAGTGCAATCAAGTGCACTTTGTCAAGTGTCCTTTAGAAACGAATGGTATTAAAACCTTCCCAGGTTTCTCCCGGCTTTGCAATCTGTGTATATGGTCTCTCTTCCAAAGAACCCTCATAACCATCATAATCACAGATTCCGTACCATGGCTCCAGGCACACGTAGCCCGCATTCTCGTCGGGATGGCTCCAGATCCCCCACACCGGTGCATCACACTCCACGCGCACATACTCTTTGCCGTTTTCATCGCAAAGGGCTGCTGCCTTAATGCCTTCCCCATCAAAAATCAGGGCATCCTTTTCAAACATTTCCTTAGTAATAGCAAAGCTTCCATCCTTCAAATCAATAATGCGAAGCTCGTCGGTTACAAGACCCTTCCCATCCAAGGTCAGACTAAAAATCATACTCTTATGCTCTGCGCCGTAAAGCTTTACCAGCTGACCGTTCCGCAGACCTTCCTTCCCTGATTTCGGGCAGGCAAATGCTGCATGGCCTCCCACGGAAAAATACATATCCTTGTCCCCGGTATTCTTCACATACCAGTTTTCCCGCACTGCGTTTTCCAGAAGAACATATTCAATATCCAGTTCAAAGTGGAAGGGATATTTTCTATAGGTCTCCTCGTTATCCGTAAAACGAAATACCACTCTGTCCTCTTCCTGCATGGCGATTTCGTACTCCACACGCTGACCGAAGCCATGCTTATCTGCCGGATAAGCCGCACTCTGATACACATATTTCTCATCCTGCAATTTCCCGATAAAAGGGAACAAAAACGGTGCTGTCTTACCCCAGAATGCCGGGTTGGCACTCCACATCATTTCCTGATTATTCTCCTTTTTCACAAGGGATTTTATCTCTGCGCCAAAGCTTTCCAGCTCTGCCTTCACGGTATCATTTTCTAAAAATACTCTCATAATTTATTTCTCCACAAAACGTTTCACCTGCTCTAAGCAGGAAAACCCCGCTTCCCTGCCCAAATCATACACCTGCTGCAGCTCCTCCGGGTCATGGCTCATCCTTCCGATGGGGAGCTTTTCCTTGGGCCTTATGACCAGCAGCTTGCCCGCCTTTTCCTGCTTCTCTATGTAGGCACTGGTTTCATTGTAAACCACATGTCTGTTTTTCATGGCTTCTAAAGCTGCCGGATAGTTTTTCAGGGACATTTTCATCAGAGGAAGAAGCTTATTGGGCCCTTTCTGATATCCCTTAGGCTGGGTCAGAATCACTACATTGCGGTCATAGCCTATGCTTTCAAAGTATTTCACCGGTACGGAATCCGCAATGCCACCATCTAAAAGCTTATGCCCCTCCACCTCCACAATCCGGGACACCATGGGCATGGATGCAGACGCCCGAAACCAGTTCAAAGCAATATCATCCAGCTTGTCCAGCTTGCGGTATACTGCCTTTCCCGTAGTCACATCTGTAGCCACCACATAAAACTCCATGGGATTGGTGTCAAATGCATCACAGTCCACCTTATCCAGCTCGTAAGGAAGGTCATAGTAGCAGAATTTTGTTTCAAACAAATCCCCACTTTTTAAAAGGGAACGGACGGTTCCGTAGCGTGGGTCTTTGCAAAATTTTAAATTGTAGCGGAGCACTCTTCCGGGCTGCTTTGACTTATAATTGCTGCCAAAGGTAGCACCGGCGGATACCCCTATCCCCCCATCAAAGGCAATCCCCTGCTCCATAAAAACGTCAATCACGCCGGCGGTAAAAAGACCACGCATGTCTCCGCCTTCCATAATCAGTCCTGTCTTCACTTAAAAGTCCCCTTATATATTAATCCTGTACATTATACACTTTTTTCTTTTAAAATGGTAGTCCCAAGCGTGTTTTCTTCTGGTATAATCTGTGGTAGATATACGTGTCAGGAGCATTGGCGGTAAAATATGGAGCGAGTCTTAAGATATAAAATCACAAAAGCCGATGAGGGCTTAACAATAGGGGAATATTTACAGAGAAAGGGATACTCTTCCCAGACAATTAAGGAGCTGAAGAAGATGGAGCGGAGTATTCTCATTAATGGGGAATGGGAGTATGTGCGGCACAAATTAGTCGCCGGCGAGGAGCTGGTGATTCACATCCGGGAGGAAGCATCTTCGGAGAAGATTCCCCCTGTGAAGCTGGACTTTACGATTGTGTATGAGGATGAGGATATCATGGTGGTGAATAAACCGGCGGATATGCCCATTCATCCTTCGCTGAACAATTATTATAATTCTCTGGCCAATGGACTGGCGCATTATTTTGAAGAGCAGGGCAAGGCTTTTGTATTTCGTTGCGTAAATCGCCTGGACAGGGATACCTCCGGGCTGACCATCATCGCAAAGCATATGCTCAGTGCAGGAATCCTATCCCAGCAGGTGGCAAATCGGGAAATTCACAGGGAATATTTGGCTATTGTCCGCGGCATTCCATCCCCGGCAGAAGGCACTATTGATGCACCCATTGCAAGGAAAGAGGCATCTCTTATTGAACGAATCGTTGATTTTGAAAAAGGTGACAAGGCTGTCACTCATTATAAAACTATTCACACAAAAAATGGGCACAGCCTTTTATCCATCCATCTGGAAACCGGCCGCACCCATCAGATACGCGTGCATATGAAGTATATGGGATGTCCCCTGATTGGAGACTATTTATATAATCCGGACATGGAGCATATATCCCGGCAGGCTCTGCACTCCCATCGTTTGGCATTTACTCACCCCATCACCGGTGAGACCATGGATTTTACCGCGCCACTGCCGGAGGATATGACCAGGGTGCTGGGGTAAACTCAGGCTCGCAACTGCCCATTTAATGATGAGCGACCTTCGCTTGGCGAGCCTATACAGCGCCGCTGGGGCGTATACAAAATAATCTTCTCCCACGCCCCGTTTTTCGCAAACATATATGTAAAATCCACTTCAAAAAACATCCGATTTACCGAAATGGGCGTAACTCCTCTATATCGCGCTTTCACTGTAAATGTGGAACTTAACTCGGCATATCATTTATTATACAGCACATACGATAACTAAATACCTCTTTAAAACACTCTTACAGTACCATTTTCTATGACAGACAGGGCGTAATCCATGTAAAATTTTATACACGCCTTTCTCCTATACATCCTGGTACTCTATAACCTTCAAAATCTTCTCACAGCATTCCTGCAAGGACATATCATAAGTGTCCACAGTCACCCCATACTTGCACTTCCATATATCCATACTTTTCATTGATTTCCTTCACAAACTCCTCCGGTGTACCGGGATAGTTCTCCAAAAGTTCCAAAAGCATTGTCTTGGTAAGCATGGTCAATTCACCTTCCCGTTTCCGGGTGGACATACTGTCGCCATAGGTAAAGCTTATCTGCTCATCCGGTATCGCACTCAAGGTAAGCCGGGTAACAATCCCCTTATCAAACCACTCATGCAAGTATTCACTTCCCTGAAGCACAAAAGACAGTGGGTGTTTATATAACGGATTTCCTCCCAGCCTTACAAACTCCTCGAACAAAAATTCATCCGTTTCCAGACGTTCCCTATAGTAATTCTCAAAATCTGCAAACCGATAAAATGCTGTAGTCTCCTTATTTTGTTCAGCCAGCTCATGTGCCAGCATAAAAGCCTGCTCCTTAGGCAAACGCATAATGTTCTTAAGGGGCTCACAATTTCTATGACAATAATTTAAAATGTATAATTCATCCATATTCATGTTAAGATCATCCTTCCAAATCCGCCTTCAGCCACACCGTAAATCGTGTCCCGATTTCCGGACTGGAGAGTACCTCAATTTTTCCGTCATGGGCGTCCACAATCCACTTGGCAATGGAAAGGCCAAGACCCGAGCCGCCGGTGTTGCCGTTGCGGGCTTTGTCCGAACGGTAGAAGGGCTCAAAAATATGTACCACATCTTCCCCCTGCATACCGATGCCCTCGTCCTGCACCATGTAGCTCACCATATCTCCCTGTTTCTTCACCCGAAACTGTATGACTGCTCCCTTAGCAGAATATTTTGCCGCATTCTGCACAAATATACGTACGGACTGCTTTATCATAGCCACGTCTCCACACATCATCACCGGTAAAATCATCAAATTACCTTCCTCATCCAAGGCACTTCCGGTATCACTTACAAATTCATAGCAGTGCTCCTCATCAATCATTAAGGACTCTTCCCACACCTCATGAATCACCTGACACAAATCAAATTCGGAGTAGTGCAATGTGTTTTTACCATTCTCACCCCGGGCCAGAAATAGCAATTGCTCCACCAGCTCCTTCATATGCTCCGACTCGTGCTTTAAGGCCTCAATGGACTCCTCTAATATACTTTCATCCTCCTTGCCCCAGCGGTCCAGCATATTCACATAGCCCTGAATCACCGCAATAGGGGTCCGAAGCTCATGGGAAGCATCGGACACAAATCTTGCCTGCTTTTTCTGACTTTCCCGCATACGGTAAATCAGATTATTCAGCGCCACCTCGATGCTTGCCAAATCCTTATCTCCGGTAGAAATCTTGGCATCCGGGGAATTGGGTGAAAGATTCTCAATGGCCTGCTCCAAGCTCTCAAACTTGGAGGCATCCAAGGGCAGAGAGCTCAGCTTCTCCGCCTTAATAGCCAAATCGTTCAGAGGCTTTAATTTCCTGCGAATTTCTCCCGTGCCAAACAGCGCACCGATAATATCCAGTCCCTGTATTACAAATAGCGCACCAAGGGGTATTATCACATAGTCCAGAAACTGGAACATGGGATATTCGTGTACCTCACCATGGGAATCCTCCATAAGAAGCACCAAATCCTTATAGCTTTCCCCGGTCTGGAACTCCACCTCCGTCACTTCCCGGGTCTCCGGAATCTGGTCCACTCTCCATTTGAAAAAGGTCCCTGCAATCAGTGCCACAATCACAATATCCAGGCAAATTGTGCCCCAAAGCTGCTTAAACCAGAAGCTCATATTGATTCTTCTGGCAATGGATGTCATTTTACTATTTGCGTTCATACTACTCCTTCACAACATAGCCCACGCCACGCACCGTATGTATCAGCTTGATGCCGTAACGGTCATCAATTTTCGTCCGCAGATAACGGATATACACATCAATAATATTGGTCTCACCAATATAATCGTAGCCGCACACCTCATTCATCAGCTTCTCTCTGTCCAGCACGATGTTCTTATTTTTCATCAGCATGCGCAGAAGCTCAAACTCCCGGTTGGTCAGCTCCACAGGCTCTCCGTTTACCTTCACCTCATAACGGTCCTCATCCAGGGTCACCCCATGAATGGACAGAGTATGGGTAGCCACTGACGCTACCGGCCTGCGTTTTTTCAGCGCCACACGG
>CAZOSU010000138.1:0-7115 GCA_964582515.1 uncultured Acetatifactor sp.
CTTCGCTACTCAGTTGAGTCAAAGATGAAGGGATTTTGCGAGGGTGCTATGCCGGCGGTAAGGAAGTGGTACTGAATTTCACTCCTCATCTTGTTCCCATGAACAGAGGTATTTTAGTAACGGAGTATGCAAGCCTTGTAAAGAAGGCGGACGGAAGTCTTCCTACCTATGAAGAGATTAAGGCTGTATATGATAAGTATTATGCAGACGAAAAATTTGTCCGCGTACTGGAAAAGGGTGAGTGTCCCGAGACCAAGTGGGTGGAAGGAAGTAACTATGTGGATGTAAACTTTGTGATTGATGAGCGTACCGGAAGAATCATCATGATGGGTGCACTTGACAATCTGGTAAAGGGAGCAGCAGGTCAGGCCGTGCAGAATATGAATATTCTCTTCGGACTGGATGAGGCGGAAGGGCTGGATTTGATTCCATGCTTCCCTTAAAGCTAAAGAAATTCTGAGTTTCACGGGGAATTTGTGGCGCAGCGTGCCCCAAGGTTCCAGAAGGCGGAGGAAGATTTTGAAAACATACGAAATTAGAACCATGACAGCGGAGGATTATGACGGGCTGTATAAACTCTGGATGACCATCCATGGCTTTGGAATTCGGAGCATTGATGATTCCAGGGAAGGTGTGGAGATGTTCTTAAAGAGAAACCCTACTACCAGCGTAGTAGCGGCGGCGGAGAACGGAGAGATTGTAGGCGGCATTTTGTGCGGGCATGACGGCAGACGGGGGTGTCTGTATCATGTGTGTGTAAGAGAGGATTACCGCAGAATGGGTATCGGTAAGGCCATGGTAGTGCATTGCATGAATGCTCTGCGTGCGGAGAAAATCAATAAGGTGAGCCTGATTGCCTTTTCGGTAAATGATATCGGTAATAAATTCTGGAGAGCGGCGGGCTGGACCGGGCGTGAGGATTTGAACTATTACGATTTCACGTTGAATGAGGAAAATATTACGGAGTTTAATAAGTAGAGTAGAAGGAGAATTATTATGATGAAGCAGATTGCAGGTGGTGTCACTGCGGCAAAGGGGTTTCAGGCCGCATCAACGCAGGCAGAGATTAAGTATAAAAACAGGACCGATATGGCTCTTGTATATAGTGAGGTGCCATGTACCGTGGCAGGTACCTTTACGAAGAATGTGGTAAAGGCAGCTCCTGTTATGTGGGATAAAGAAATTGTTTCAAAATACGGCGTGGCGCAGGCGGTGGTGGTGAATTCCGGTATCGCCAATGCATGTACCGGTAAGCCGGGTATGGACTGCTGTAAGGCTGAGGCAGAGCATGCCGGAAAGCTCCTTGGCATCCCCGGGGAGAGCGTGCTGGTGGGCTCTACCGGTGTTATCGGTATGCAGATGCCGGTGGATCGTTTAAAGGCCGGTATTGAGAAACTGGTAGCGGCAAAGGAAGGCACTTTAGAGGCAGGTCTTGCAGCTGCAAAGGCTATTATGACCACGGATACCGTGCATAAGGAAATTGCTTTTGAGTTTGAGGTGGGTGGAAAGACCGCTACCATCGGTGGTATGTGCAAGGGTTCCGGTATGATTCATCCTAATATGTGTACCATGCTGGGCTACGTGACAACGGACGTGAAGATTTCTAAGGAAATGCTGCAAAAGGCACTTTCCGCTGATATCGAGGATACCTTCAATATGGTGTCCGTGGATGGAGATACTTCTACCAACGATACTTTACTGGTGCTTGCTAACGGTCTTGCAGGAAATGAAGAAATCGTGGCAGAGGGTGCAGATTATGATGCATTCTGCGCAGCATTGAATGCCGTAAATACTTATATGGCTAAGAAGATGGCCGGTGACGGTGAAGGTGCAACCGCACTCTTTATGACCAAGGTAATGGGAGCGGATACCAAGGAAAATGCAAGAACTCTTGCAAAATCCGTTATTTGCTCTTCACTGACCAAGGCGGCAATTTTTGGACACGATGCCAACTGGGGCCGTATTTTATGCGCCCTTGGCTATTCCGGTGTGCAGTTTGACCCGGAAAATGTAGATTTGTATTTTGAAGGAAAATCCGGCAAAATCCATATTTTTGGAGATGGTATTGCCAAGGATTACAGTGAAGAGGAAGCTTCCGCTATTTTAGCAGAGGAAGAGGTTACTGCTTTGGTGGATATGCACATGGGTGATGCAGAGGCTACTGCATATGGCTGTGACCTTAGCTATGATTATGTAAAGATTAATGCGGATTATCGTTCTTAAGGAAAGAGGAGTTTATCATGGAAAAAGATATGGAAAAGGTACTTCATAAGGCAGAGGTGCTCATAGAGGCATTGCCTTATATTCAGAAATTTAATCGTAAAATCATCGTTGTAAAGTACGGCGGAAGTGCCATGAGCAACGAGGAGCTTCAGAAAAACGTTATTAAGGATGTTACCTTACTTAAGCTGGTAGGCTTCAAGCCCATCATCGTTCATGGCGGCGGTAAGGAAATCAGCCGCTGGGTAGGCAAGGTTGGTAAGGAGGCCAAGTTTGTAAACGGACTTCGTGTAACAGATGAGGAGACCATGGAAATCGCAGAAATGGTATTGAATAAGGTGAACAAGCAGCTTGTCAGCATGGTGGAGGAGCTGGGTGTGAATGCCATCGGTATCAGCGGTAAGGACGGCGGCCTGTTAAAGGTGGAGAAAAAGTATTCAAATGGTGAGGATATAGGCTTTGTAGGGGAAATCACAGAGGTAAATCCCAAGATTCTTTTTGACATGCTGGAGAAGGATTTCCTTCCTATCGTGGCACCTATTGGTCTGGATGAGAAGTGTCAGACCTACAACATCAATGCAGACGATGCAGCATGTGCCATTGCAAAGGCTGTGCAGGCAGAGAAGCTGGCATTCTTAACTGATATTGAAGGCTTATACAAGGATATCAATGATAAGTCCTCCTTTATCTCCAGAATCACTGCTTCTGAGGCTGAGGATTTGATTAACAGCGGATTTATCGGCGGCGGTATGCTTCCGAAGCTGAACAACTGTACCTCCGCAATCAGAAATGGCGTAAACAGAGTACATATTCTGGACGGACGTATTTTACACTGTCTCCTTCTGGAGATTTTCACCAATTCCGGTATCGGTACAGCAATCATTGCCGATGAAGAGAATTAGAACGGAGTTTATATCATGATGAAGGAATATATTGACGAGGCAGAAAAAGCCCTGCTTCATACCTACAACCGTTTTCAGGTCGTTCTGGATAAGGGAGAAGGTGTACACCTTTATGATATCGAGGGAAGGAAATATCTGGATTTCTGCTCCGGTATCGCAGTATTTGCCCTTGGTTATAATGATAAGAGATACAATGATGCAGTAAAGGCCCAGGTGGATAAGCTGCTTCACACCTCCAATTATTATTATAATGTGCCTGCTATCGAGGCTGCAAAGAAGATTAAGGAAGCCTCCGGCATGGACAGAGTATTTTTTACCAATTCCGGTGCAGAGGCGGTGGAGGGTGCCATCAAGGCAGCACGTAAGTATGCTTACAATAAGGATGGTCAGACGGACCACGAGATTATTGCCATGGAGCATTCCTTCCACGGAAGAACCATGGGAGCATTATCCGTAACCGGTAATCCAAAGTACCGCGAAGCCTTCCAGCCCATGATTGGTCACATCAAATTCGCCCGGATGAACGATTATGAAAGTATTTTGGCTCAGGTGACAGATAAGACCTGTGCCATCATTATGGAGACTGTACAGGGCGAGGGTGGTATTTATCCCGCAGAGGAAGAATTTTTAAAGAAGGTTCGCGCTCTTTGTGACGAGAGGGATATTTTACTTATTCTGGATGAAATTCAGTGCGGTATGGGCCGTACCGGCTATATGTACGCATGGCAGAAGTACGGTGTGAGGCCGGATATTATGACCACTGCCAAGGCTCTTGGCTGCGGTGTTCCGGTAGGGGCATTTTTGCTGACAGAGAATGTTGCACAGAATTCCTTGGTGGCCGGAGACCACGGAACTACCTATGGCGGAAACCCTCTTGCCGGTGCTGCCATAAGTAAGGTATTGGATATTTTCAAAGAAGATGGTATATTAGAACATGTAAAAGAAACCGCTCCTTATCTGGAGGCTTGTCTGGATGAGCTGTGTGCAAAGCATGACTGCATTACCACAAGACGGGGCGCCGGCTTTATGCAGGGACTTGTTTTTGATAAGCCGGTGGGCGATATAATTAACAGAGCACTGGAGAAGGGCTTAATTTTAATTAATGCGGGAACGAACATTATTCGTTTTGTACCACCTCTTGTGATTACCAGAGCGCATATTGATGAGATGGCAGCTATTTTGGATTCCTGCATTGAGTAATCCGGCAGCGGTGTCTTTTACCCGGAGTCTGTAAGTAGTGGAAAGGACGGGGTTATTACATGCATCGTAGAATTAAGTTATTTAGTATATTGGCACTTGCCGGCATCACTGCCGGCTTGTTTGCGTATAATGGTTTTCTGGAAAGTATTCCGGAGGAAGAGGAAATTGTGGAAATTCCCGGCGTATTCGGGAAGGAAACCATACGTTTTTGGTATGCGGATGAAAGCTTGTCAGATTATATAAACAGTGCAGCTGTTGCCTATGGAGAAAAGGCGGATATCCGAGTGATACCGGAGCTGGTATCGGAAAGTCAGTATCTGGAGGCCATTAATAATGCCACCATTCGGGAGGATGTGTTCCCCGATGTATATCTGATTACCCATGATTCCATGGAAAAGGCCTACTTATCAGGGCTTGCCACAGAGATTATGGATACCAAGGGTGTGGTAGGGGAGAAGAATTTTTCGCCGGCCGCATTGTCTTCGGTAACATATCAGGGAGTGTATGTGGGATACCCCATGTACTATGAGACTACCGCACTTTTGTATAATGAGACGTATCTGCAGGAATGGGCAGCCCAGCAGGAAGAGCCCACGGTGGCATCTGTTCCGGGCACTCTGGATGAGCTTCTGACCATGGCGGATACCTTTGACCCGCCCGAGGCGGTGGAATCCATCTTTACCTGGGATGTGTCCGATATTTTTTATAATTACTATATGGTGGGCAACTATATCAATGTAGGTGGTGAAAATGGTGATAGCAGGGAACAGATAAATCTTTACAATGAGGAAGCCGTGCTGTGCCTGCAGAAATATCAGGCACTGGCCCAGTTCTTTAGCATCGAGTCCTCCACCGTGGAATATGACAGCGTGCTGCAGGACTTTATCGATGGAAAGATTGTATATACCATTGCTACCACCGATGCGGCGGCTAAGCTTGCAAAGGCCAAGGAGGAGGGTACCTTTACCGGTGACTATGGGTTTGCAATGCTTCCTGATGTGACCAGTGAATTAAAGAGCCGCTCTCTGTCAGTAACAGGTGTACTTGCCATCAACGGATATTCGGAAAAGAAGCAGGAGGCCAATGATTTTGCAACCTTTCTTGTGACCGAGTATGCGGAGGAGCTTTATGAAAGATGTGGCAAAATGTCAGCCAATGTGTCCGTGGATACGGATAATGGTGCCGTTTCCATATTTCAGGCGGAATATGCGGAAAGTGCACCCTTATGTAAGATGATTGAGACCAGTAATCTGTGGCTTCAGCTGGAGGTATTGTTTACGAAGGTCTGGAATGGAGGAGATGTGGGAACACTGCTTCAGGAAATGGCCAACCAGATAAGTACCCAGCTGGTGCAATAAAAGAATAATTTACCAATCATATGGACATCCTACTTATAAAAGGTTTTGAGGAGGATTTGTATGATTGGTATTTTTATTGCACTGCTTTCCGGTGCACTGATGAGTGTGCAGGGAGTGTTTAATTCACAGGTAACCAAAGCGTCCGGTATCTGGGCAGCCAGTGCCTTTGTACAGATTACCGCTTTTGCGGTGTGTATGGCCGCATGGTTTCTGACAGAGAGGGGAAGTCTTTTGGCACCTCTTAAGGTGGAACCTAAGTACATGCTGCTGGGAGGTGCCATCGGAGCCTTTATCACTTATACGGTGATTAAAAGCATGGAGCTTCTGGGACCTGCAAAGGCAGTGATGTTCATTGTTATCTGTCAGATTATTGTAGCCTATCTGATTGAGCTTTTCGGGCTCTTTGGTGTGGAAAAGGCGGACTTCTCATGGAGAAAGGTAATGGGCATGGGGATTGCCATTGTGGGGGTAATCATCTTTAAATGTCGATGATTTAAGTTTTTCTTAAGGAATACGCCCTTGTCAAATTGTTACAAATATTTTACAATGTAAGCATCCCATCTTGAGGCATTCCGCTTCCGAAAGGGAGAGGAAGGATGAAGAAATTACAAAAAAATATTTTAATTGTTTCGGTATTGTGCTATATGTTAATTTGTGGCTGTGGAAGGCAGGAGGAGCTTATTCTTCTGCAATCCGGGGAAGCGGGAGATATTTCAGAGGTGGCTTGTGAGGAGCAGCCTGTGAAGGGTCTTGCCGTTTATATCTGCGGTGAGGTGAAATGCCCCGGCGTGGTGTACCTTGAGGAGGGTGCCAGAGTGGTGGACGCTGTGGAGGCTGCCGGTGGACTGACAGAGGCTGCGGATAGGGAGTATGTAAATCTGGCGGCGTATGTGTCAGATGGTGAAAAGCTCTATATCCCGGATGTGGCAGAGGGGCAGGAGCTTATCCGGCAGGAGGAGCTTCGGGCATCAGGCTATGTAAATATCAACACTGCGGATGCTGCTCTTTTGATGACTCTGCCGGGCATCGGCGAAAGCAGGGCACAGGATATCATTGCTTATCGGAATGAGCACGGAGATTTTACGTCTATTGAGGAATTAATGAAGATTTCCGGGATTAAGGAAAATCTCTTTGCAAAAATAAAGGATAAAATAATTGTAGAATAGATTTGAGGGGAAAGAAATGGCAATTAAAAGAGCTTTGGTAGTGGACGATGAGAAACTGATTGTGAAGGGTATCAGGTTTTCCCTGGAGCAGGACGATATTGAAGTGGATTGCGCCTATGACGGCGAGGAAGCCTTAGAATATGCAAGGAGCAGGGAATATGACATAATCCTTTTGGATGTGATGTTACCTAAGGTTACCGGCTTTGAGGTGTGCCAGCAGATTCGGGAATTTTCCAATGTGCCCATTATCATGCTGACCGCAAAGGGAG
>CAZOSU010000139.1:0-7112 GCA_964582515.1 uncultured Acetatifactor sp.
TTAAACAAAGGGTTTATGTGTTATGGTGTTAGAGAGGAAGTGTCAAACTCCCGGACGATTGCCTCGCCGGTAATCGTCCTGTTCTATGCTTTCTTCCTCGTAGGGTATTTATAATAACGATAAATTGGGAGGAAGTATTTTCTCAAATATGTAAATTTATGGTAAAATATCCTTAAGATTATTTCATGGAGGTTTCCTATGACAGCTCCATATTCTATATTACATTTTTTTGTGGATGGTGTATGCGCCTTCGCCATGTTCGGACATTTTTCTACCCGGGAGAACTGGTACCTGAATGTGCTGCTTTACAACTTTTGTGCCTTTGGGATGCAAATGCCTCTGGGAGTGGTGTTGGATGTTCTAAATGGGCGCAGAGGTCTGCATAAGTATGCACCTTCTTTTGTATTTGCAGTGCTTGGTGTGCTATTGACGGTTCTTGGTGCAGTGACCCATCCCATAGTGCTTGGACTTGGTAATGCCCTGTTTCACTTGGGCGGTGGCGTGGGAACCATCCACGAGGATGAGGCAAAGGGCTGGAAGGGCAGAGGCCTGGGCGTGTTTGTGGCACCGGGGGCCTTAGGATTATATTTAGGGACGCAGTTGGCAAAGAATGGATTGCAGGCAGATGGGCTATGGGTACTGCTGACAGGTGTAGCAGTGCTGCTTTGTGTGGGATGGAGCGCGTGGAAGTCGAAAGGTAAACTGTCTCCTTCAGAAGTGGCGAATCCGGCGGTAGGGAAAGATGTTGCCGGACTTTTACTTGGTTGTCTGGCAGTGGTAATCCTGCGCTCTTACATCGGTATGGCGGTGGGATTTTCCTGGAAAAGCACGTTACTTGCCGGAACCATAGCCGTATTTGCAGTGGTGCTTGGCAAGGTGGCAGGCGGATTTGCTGCGGCAGGTCTGGGGATGCAACGGACGGTAGTGGTATCGCTTTTACTCTCAGCACTGTGCTATATTTTCTCTGACAATATGGCAGCAGGTGTTTTGGCTCTGTTTTTATTTAATATGACCATGCCCATTACTCTGTATCTGCTGGTACAGCGGCTAAAGGGACTTCCCGGCTTTTCCTTCGGAGTACTGACCTTTGGTTTATTTTTGGGATTCTTGCCCACATACCTGGAGGTGAAACTGCCGGTGGACGGACGGGTCGTAGGATGTGTGGGAAGTATTGTGTCGCTGGTGATTTTGTGGTTTTGTGTGAGAATTTGCAGTAAGGCGCAAAGGGTGAGCTGATATGGGTACATATTTGTTGCAGATGTTTGGTGTTTCCCTGCTTTTGACTTTATTTATAGAAGGACTGGTAGTCTTTTTGTGGGGGCTGCGTGGAAAAAAGAATTTTTTGCCGGTGATTCTGGTAAATGTGTTGACCAATCCGGCAGCAGTGCTGCTATACTGGTTGTATCAGGTATATGCTGGAGGTAGCTCCGTGCTTGTGCAGATTTTGATAGAGATAGTGGTAGTGATGGTGGAGGCTTATGTGTACAGAAGCTTTGCCGCAGATGATAGATTTCAAATCAAAAGACCGGTGCTGTTGGCAGTTGTGGCCAATGGGGTGTCCTGGGGAATAGGGAGGTTATTATGAAAAAGCTTGTGAGTATTTTTGCAGTAGTGGTATGCTGGATGCTTTGTGTGCTTCCGGTGAAGGCGGATCTTATCTGGGAGCCCTATGAGGATGAATTTTATATGGCGCATAGGGAGGAACGTGAGTATGTTAATCGCGTTTATAGCGCGGACGGACCGGACAACAAGGTGATTGTGTATAAAAGTCCGGAGAATCCTACCGTGGTGGAGACTTGGGAAAATGGATTTACAGCCCGTATATACCATATTTGGACGGATGAGAGTGGTAATGTGTGGGGACTTTATAATAATTGGGAAACGGATGAAACCGGCTGGGTTCCCATGGCATATATGGATGTGGTGTATGATTACATCTGCTTTGAGGAAGAGTTTGGTGAGAGCATTGTAGAGGAAACGGTTCAGATTCCCGGGGAGTACGTGAAACAGACCATCTATTGCTGGTCCTATCCCGGAGCGGAGACTTATCTGGAAATAAATATGCCGGAATCCGAAGAAGACATGCCCCAATGTAGCAAGACCTTTGTGGATGAAGAGGGACGTAAGTGGGGATATATCGGTTATTTTCGCGGTACCAGAAATAAGTGGGTATGCTTAGATAACCCGGTTGCGGATGCGACCGCTTTATATCCGAATGGTTTACCGGAGAGGGGCGCGCAGATGTCTTCGGAGAACACCTTTTCTGAGTATAAGCGTATTGCTCCGCCTACCGATGGCGGAACCATAGGTTTGATTGTTTGTCTGGTGTTGGGAGTATGCGGCGCTACCGGTGGTGCACTTATAGGATTAAAGAGAAGAAAGAGTTAGGTGGAGAATAAAGTGCCCATGTCATTGGGCTGCCTCTGGAAAAAGGAAATCGAAGATATAGACGCCTTAATTGCAGAGGCAGATGATTTGATGTATCAAGAAAAACGGGCATATTACGTCGCTAAAGGGAAAAATGTATAAATTAAAGCAAGTGTATTTTTTCCCCTTCATACGCTGAGTAACCCAGCGGATTTTTGCGGTACATAGCCGGTGAAATTCCCAGCTTTGCAGTAAACTGCTTTGTGAAGTAGGTATCATATTTAAAACCACAGTTTTCTGCGATTTCATGAATTTTCATATTGGTATTGGACAAGAGCTCCTGAGACATTTTCAGGCGGTAGCCCTGCAGGTATTCCATGCAGGTGCAGGAAAACTGTGCTTTAAACTTCTGATTTAAAGAGGTTCTGTTCAGATTTACAAGGTCACACAGCATTTCCAGTGTGACCTTTTCTGCGTAATGGGTATGGATATATTCTGCACACGCAGTCACGGGATTATATTGCTCGGAAATCTGGAAGAATTTCAGCTTCCGCTGGTCCACATAGATATCATAAAGGCTGTTCAATAGCTGTAATAGCATTCTGCGTATCCGGCAGGTCCAGAAGCCGTCGCTCTGGGAATAGGTTTCCGCACCAATCATGAGCATCAGCTCATTGATATGAATGTAGCTCTGGGGAGTCAGGGTAAGAATTCCCTGAAAAACGTCCTCATGCTTCGTAAACATATAGAGCTTGGTGCGGTCATAGGTGTACCGTGCATCGATTTCTACGGATTCCTCCAAATTGTCAAAGCAAAGACAGGCTTTAATATACCAGGGGTCAAAGTGAAAGGATTTGGCACTGAGATTTTCCGATTGTAATAACTCTACCGTATCATATTTAGACAGGCACAGCATGCAGGGCGAGGAAAGCCGGCGGATGTGACTGTTTATTTTTATGGTGGCATTTCCGTTGGTGAGCAGTACCGCAGAGCAACGCTCCTTCATCGGCAGGCTGTCCAATTGGTCATAAAAAGAAAATTCGATGGGGATGGTCCTATCCTTGTGGCGGTCCTGCTGTGGCATGGCTGTTTCTCCTTTTTGCAACACAAAATGAAACTATCTACAATACAATAGCTGTTTGGCTGTAAATAGTATATAAAAATCATGCATATCTGCAATTGTTATAGTAAAAGCTGGTTGTTAAACTGTAGAAAGTATAGCAAAGCGGAAAGGATGTGTAAAGTGTGAAACGGATAATTAAGGAGATGAAGCCTTACAAAATGCTACTAGCTTGGACGATTGTTGCAGGTGTGGGCTGTTCATTGGCAAATGTAGGGGTGGTTAATCTATTGAAGCAATTAATTGACTGCTCAGTTGCAGAGGGGTTTACCGGAAAACTGTGGGAAATAGCAATAAAGGCTCTCGGAGTGATTTTGATAGGACTGGTGGCAAATTATCTGGTGGTGAAGCTTACGGGACATTTAGGGGCCCGGATTTTAAGGGATATGCGCCGAGACCTGGTAAAGCATATAGGGAGGGTTGCCCCTGCTTCTTTGGAAAAAAAGAATTTTGGTGATGTGATGGAGCGTATGTCTTCCGATGTAGCTGTGGTAGCCGGGTATTTGCAGAATTATTTCAAGGATTGCCTATATGTACCCATTGTTGTAGTGGTTTTTGGAATTTACCTTTTTACCATGAATCCGCTTTTGGCAGCCGTTTGTCTGGTACCTCTTCTTGTCATGGTTCCTCTGAATATTAAGCTTCTAAAGCCGGTGAAGCTGGCCCAGGCGGAGTATGTAAAGGAGCTGGGACTGACAAATAATCACATACAGGAGGCCTTTGACGGAGCAGAGGTGATTAAAGCCTTTAACCTGCAGAAAAGCAGGCGGGACAAATACGCTAAAGCGTTAACAAAGACCTTGGATATTTCCAATAAGAACGATTTATGGCAGTACCATATGGAGCCCCTGTCGTCACTTATTAAGGAAGCTCCTACGGCTCTTGCCCTATGTGTAGGAGGATATCTGGCTTTGCAGGGGGAGGTGTCTTTGGGAGTGCTGGTGGCATTTGTTGCCGGAATTGAGAAGATTAATGAACCTCTTGTATATGCGTATCAGCTGGTTATCCGCTCGCAGCTGGCACTTATTTCTGCAAAGAGAGTCTTTGAGCTGTCAGATATGCCTGTGGAGTGTGAAGGGGAGAGAGAGGAGCAGCTAAAAAGAAAGTCGCCCCATGTCTTTGAATGGGGTAACGTGTCCTTTTCCTATGATGGGCGGCAGATTTTGGAGGATATCTCCCTGCGCATGGGGGAGGGGAAGAAAATCGCGCTGGTTGGGCAGAGCGGAAGCGGTAAGAGTACGGTCTTGAAGCTGCTGTGTCGACTATATGAGGCGCAAGAGGGGGAGCTTGCCTTTTATGGAAATCCCTTAGAGGCTGTGAGCCCGGAAGCGGTAAGAAGCAGGGTGGCTTTGATTTCACAGGAGGCGGTGATTTTTCCCATGAGTGTGAGGGACAATATCCGTATTGGGAATCCGGATGCCACGGAGGAAAAGCTCGTAGATGCAGCAAAAAAAGCGGGCTGTCATGAGTTCATCATGGCATTGCCGAAGGGGTATGACACATTGCTGGAGGAGAAAGGAAGAAATCTGTCGGGTGGGCAGAGACAGCGAATCTCCATAGCACGGGCAATCTTAAAGGATGTGTCCATCTTTCTTCTGGATGAGCCTACCTCCGCACTGGATAGGGAAACAGAAAAATATGTAAATGAAACCTTGCTGAAAATTTGTGAAGACAAGACCATGATTACCGTGGCGCACAGGCTGGACACTATCGTAAGCTATGACGAAATCCTTGTGCTGGAGGAAGGAAAAATAGTGGAACGGGGAACTCATGCAGAACTTATGAGCAAAATGGGAAGATATTATCAGATGTACAAACAATATATGGTGCAGGGAGGTGTCAAGGAATGAAGGAGCTGAAAAGATATTTTTCTTACATGGGCAGGTACAGGGCAAGGTATTTTCTGGTGTTTTTCATGACATTGATTACGTCGGTACTGCTGAATCTGGCATATCCTTATATGAATAAGCTGTTTTTCAATGCAATGGAATATGGGGACGAGAGTTTACTTAAACGTGCGGTGGGAATCTGTATTGTTCTTGTCATATTGAAATGTCTGGCGCCTTACAGGCGCTACCTGCAAATAAGGATTGTGCGGAAGATTGTATTTGATATCAAAGTCCGATTGTTTGAAAAGCTTTTAAGGCTGGATATGAATTATTATGAAAAGCATCATAGCGGAGAGGTATTAAAGATACTGAATTGGGACGCCAACTCTCTCAAGGACTCTTATTTTTCCCATATATTCTGGGTGGTGGGGAGACTGGTAAATGGTATTACTTCTGTTATGGCCATGTTGGTGTATAGCCCTGTTCTGACAGCGGTGTCAGTTGGTTTTTGCATGATAACGGTGCTTTTTTCCATTCGGATTAACCGGCAGATAAAGGAAATGGATAAGGAGATTCAAAGTAAAGTGACAAGGCTGACATCTCGCTTAAGTGATATTTTGTCGGGCTTTGCATATCTAAAGCTTTGCCCCGGAGCGGCTCTTGTGTATAACAGCTTTTACCGGGAAAACGAAGCGGCTCTGGAGGAAGAAAAGGATAGAGCTGACCGTGCGGCAGGATTGGAGGTCATCACATTTTTATTGGGAATTTTAGGCAGCTTTGGCACTATAGGCGTGGGAGCATATCTGGTGGCTCTGGGGCAGCTGGATTATGGAACGGTCATGGCCATTGTGTCTTTGCAAATGAGCGTCAGCACCATGGTGCAAAGCTTTGGCTCAGCCCTTACCACTTTTTCGGCATCTCTGGTAAAGGCCGGAAGGGTATTTGATTTTCTGGAGCTGGACTGCGAGGAGGCGCTGGCAGAGCATGTGCTGGAAGTAAACAGGGATGGAAGGCCTGTAGAAATAAAGGATGTGACTTTTTCCTATGATGGGCAAAGGGAGATATTACATAAGCTTTCCATGGAGCTGAAGCAGGGAGAAAAGAAGCAGCTCATGGGAGAATCCGGCTGCGGAAAGAGCACCCTGCTAAAGCTTCTAATGGGATTTTATGAAACGAAGGAGGGGATTCTTCGGGTGTACGGCAGGGAAATCAGTGAGTATTCTCTCTTCCAGCTCCGGCAGTTGATAACATACATTCCCCAGAGCAGCTATTTATTTGAGGGAACTATAGGGGAGAATATAGCGTATGGAAAGGAAGCAGGTGCACAGGCGTCGAAGGAGGAGATTATTCATGCCGCAAGGCTGGCGTATGCGGATGAATTTATCCGCATGCTTCCTTTAGGGTATGATACCTGCCTTACTGCGGGAGGCAGTAACTTGTCCGTGGGACAGAGGCAGCGCATTGCACTGGCCAGAGCATTTCTGAAGGATTCGCCCATTCTCCTTATGGATGAACCCTCCTCTGCATTGGATGCGGAAAGTGAAAATATGATGTATCAGGCATTGGAGGCACTTGGCAGGGAGAAAACGGTGATACTGGTTACACACCGGGAAGTGGAGCTAAAAGAATTTGAGCGGATAGACTGTTTCTATTGCAGGGCAAGGTAATATATTCCTCAAAAAAGTCAAGACATCGGTTGTAGGAAAGCCTATAATGAACTCACATCGCGATGAAGAAGGAGTCTGATATGAGTTATCCGGCAAGTGTAAAGGCAGTAATCTGCTATATAGAGGCGC
>CAZOSU010000140.1:0-6973 GCA_964582515.1 uncultured Acetatifactor sp.
TGAAGCCGCTGGATGAGCTGTACCAGTTCCCACCGAAAATCTTCGTGCGAAATCCTACTCTGGAGAACTTCTCAGACCTGTTCGTTCTCATGAATGATTCCTGGGTACCGTTCTCCAGATACATCCTAAATACCATCATCATCACCGGTGGAGGTATGGTAGGACACGTAATAGTGGCATCCCTTGCAGCTTATCCTTTGGCTAAGCATAGATTTCCGGGAAAAAATATTCTGTTCAGCATGGTAGTGCTTTCCATGATGTTCTCCTGGACGGTTACCCAGATACCACAGTATCTGATTATCTCCGGGCTGCACATCAACAATACCTATGCGGCACTGATATTACCGGCATGGTCCTTTGGTATGGGACTATATCTTATGAAGCAGTTTATGGAACAGCTCCCGGATTCTCTGATGGAATCCGCCAGACTGGACGGCGCAAACGAGTGGCAGATTTTCTGGAGAATCGTAATGCCCAATGTAAAGCCTGCATGGCTGACGCTGGCTATCTTCCAGTTCCAGCAGATGTGGGGCAATACCGGTTCCTTATTCCTTAGAGATGAAGAGTTAAAGCCGCTCCAGTTCTCCCTCCAGCAGATTACTGCCGGTGGTGTGGCCAGAGCAGGCGCGGCAGCAGCCGTAACCTTCATCATTGCAGCTGTACCGATTACATTCTTCCTGATTTGTCAGAGTAATGTCTTAGAGACCATGACAACATCCGGTATGAAAGATTAAGGGAGGAGAGAATATGAAGCTTAAGAATTTTGCAAAGCGCTTAGTATCCGCCCTCCTTACGACAGTGGTACTGGCGATGGGCATAGGTAGTGTGGCAGAGGCCTCCAGCCTCCCTTACACCTCTTACAATTATACATACTGGGAGGATATCGTGTTTACTCCCGCACCGTATGTGCCAAAATCCTCCGTATCCGGAACGAAGCTTACCTATAATGGGGAGTCCATCGGAGCATTTGTGAATCCTCAGGATTTGTGTAAGTCCCCTTCCGGTGAGATATTTGTGGCAGATACAGGTAATAACCGCATTGTAGTGCTGAATTCCAATATGACACAGGTAGTGAATATCATTACCTCCTTTGACAATAACGGTACGGAGGACACCTTCAACGCGCCCTACGGAGTGGCAGTGTCCGATTCAGACCAGGTCTACATCGCAGATTCACAGAACCGTAGAATTGTGGTACTTAACAAGGACGGTTCCCTGGCAAGAATGATTGAAAATCCTACCTCAGAGGCTTTAGAGGATGGCTTTGTATTTACACCTTTGAAGGTTGCCGTAGATTATGCGGACCGTGTGTACTGTATCGCACAGAAGATGTACGAGGGTATCATGGTGTTTGAAACCAATAATCAGTTTGCCGGCTTCTTCGGAACCATCAAGGTAGACATTACCTTATGGGAGAAGTTCTGGAGAAAGATAGCAACCAAGGAGGAGCGAAGCAAGTCCCAGCTGTTTATTCCTACAGAGTTTACCGGCATCGACATTGACCCCAGTGGTTTCGTATATGCCTCCAACATCGATTCCAATGCGGTGCAGGGAGTGCGCAGATTAAATCCCAAGGGTGAGGATGTCATCAAAAAAGGTGCCAACGAGAATTTAGGCGGAGACCTTTGGTATGAAGGAAATACCGATTTCTCCGGTCCATCCCAGTTTACGGATGTCGTATATCGAAGTAATGGAATTTACTCCTGCTTAGACAGAAAGCGCGGAAGAATTTTCACCTACGACCACGAAGGAAATCTACTGTATATCTTCGGCGGTATGGGAACCCAGGAGGGAACCTTCTCCATTCCGGTAGCTATCGAGGATGTGGGTGGTTATCTGGTGGTACTGGATGCGGGCAGAGCAGAGATTTCCTACTTCGAGCCTACGGAGTACGGAAAGCTGATTAACGAAGCCGTATCTCTTAGATACGACGGAGATGAAGCGCAGGCAGTGGAAATCTGGAAGAAGGTACTTGTTTTAGATGAGAACAATGAGCTTGCAAATACCGGTATCGGTAAGGCATATCTTACTGCCGGCGACTATGAGCAGGCCATGAAATACTTAGAGCTGGGAAGAGCCAGAGATTACTATTCTGTAGCGTTTAAGAGATTTCGAAATCAGATTCTCACCGCTAATGCCAATGTATTTCTGACGGTAGCAGCAGTGGTTATCACAGTAATTATTGTTTACAAACAGGTGAAGAAACGAAGGAAGGGGGAAAGACGAAATGGGTAAATATTTTTCAAAAGAGAAGTGGTCGTATTTATTTTATACGGTTTCTCATCCCATGGACGGCTTTTACTGGATTCGTCACCAGGAGAGAGGAAGCGTGCCAATTGCGATTCTGGCAGTGATTCTCTTCTCCTTCAGCTTTTCTGCCAACAGATTGTTAGCAAGCTTTGTAGTAAATGACTTAGACCCCAGAGGGGTGGATAGCTTCTATGAGCTTTGTGGTATTTTGGTGTTTTATTTACTCATGTGTGTCAGCAACTGGTCTGTGACCTGTCTGATGAACGGCGAGGGCCGTATGAAGGACATCACCGTGGCGGTGGGCTACTCTACAGTACCCATTACCGTATGTCTCCTCCTGGGAACCTTAGTAAGCCAGGCGGTGGCAGATGACGAGCAGGCCTTTTATACCATCTTAATCGGTATCGGTATTGCCTACGGACTCATCATGATGCTGATTGGTATCATGCAGGTGCACAATTACACATTGGGAAAGACTCTGATTACCCTGTTTTTAACCTTTGTGGCAATGCTGATTATCATTTTCATTACTCTGCTTCTCACTAACATGTTAAGCCAGGTAGTGACATTCTTTAAGAGTATTTATACGGAAATCATATTTAGAGGATAAGGAGGCAAGGCATGAAGTCAGCAAAGAAACAAAAAATGAAAAAGCCTATGAGCCTGATGAAGAAAATCCTGCTTGTTATCCTCGCTATCGTAGCTGTAATCGGTATCCTCTATCTGGCATATTACCTGACAAGATATACCTTTTACGATAAATATGAGGATTATTTAACCTCTTACGAATATGAAGAGGGTGCAGATTATCATACACTTTCCGATTCCGGTAAGGAAGTACCGGGAATGGACCTTGTGGCAGAGAACGATGTACTTAAGCTCTACACAAATACAGAAACTGCGGAAATCGCAGTGTATGACAAGAGAAACGGAGAGATAACCTACTCCAACCCACCGGATGCAGATGAAGATACCATTGCAAACGGTACCAACAAGGATTACATGAAATCCCAGTTCATCCTTTACTACTACAATGCGGATGTTAAATCAGGAACCTTTGATTCCTACTCCATGGCGGTGGAAAAAGGACAGCTTGAGGTAGAGTCCATTGAAAACGGAGTCCGCTACCTCTACACACTGGGAGATTTTGGCACAAGCAGAACAGGAAACATTCCCATTTATATCACACCGGAGAAGCTGGCTGAGTTGCAGAGCCAGGTGGATGAAAAGACGGCAACCAGTCTGAGCCGCTATTACGGCGAGAGCGAGACAGTGCCGGGAATGCTTGAATTAAACAGCGTTATCCAGCGAAACGTAAAGACTATAGCCAAGATTCAGGGATGGCTTGATGAGCTGGGCTGGACGGATGAGATGTATGAAGAGCAGATGGCATTGGCTGGTGTAGAGGTGAAGGTACCGCTCTCCTTTGTGGTGCCACTGGAGTATCGCTTAAATGGTGATGGTCTGGATGTATCCATTCCTACCAGCGAAATTAAAGAGTATGGTGGCGGTAGTGTATATCGTATTCAGCTTCTCCGTTATATGGCAGCAGCGGATATGGAGGAGGAGGGCTACATGGTAGTTCCCAACAGCTCCGGCTCCCTGATTAATTTCAATAACGGCAAGGCCAATGTGGCACAGTATTCCCAGTACATATATGATTTGGACCCGGTTTCTGCAAACTACACCACCACAGAGAATCTGGACAGTGTAAAGCTTCCGCTCTTTGGTATCTGTAGAGAAGCTTCCGCTGTGCTGGCTACCGTAGAGGATGGTGCTTCCCTGGCACAGATTACAGCGGGTGTATCCGGAGTGTATAGTGAATACAATTATGCATACCCCAGCTTTACCCTGCGCACTGCAGATAATCTGCAGATGTTTGGTGATGCTACCACGGATGTATATGTTTTGGAGCCGGAGATATACGATTGTAATCTGACGGTAAAGTACACCTTCCTTACGGAAGAGAATAAGGGTTATGCAGGACTTGCAAACTATTACAGAAACAGACTTCTTGCAGAAGGAAGATTAAAAGACAATGATACCAGCGGCGACATTCCTTTCTACTATGATATCATCGGTAGTGTAAAGGAGACCTCCCACATTTTAGGTGTGCAGTATCTTCACAATTTTGCAATGACCACCTTTGAGGAAGCAGCGCAGATGTCCAACGACTTTGCAGCGGAGGGTATCTCTAATCAGGTAATGAACTATCAGGGCTGGATGAACGGCGGTTATTACCATGATACCGCAGATAAGCTTCATGTGATTTCAAAGCTGGGAGGCAAAAGCGGCTTAGAAAGCTTAAATGCTACCCTGGCTGCCAACGGCGGACGGCTTTACGCAGATGTGGCATTCCAGAACGTATCCTTCGTGGATGATGGCTTTAATTACAATGCGGAAGGCTCCAGATATTATGGTGCGGGCTATGTAGTAAGCTTTGGTCTGGTAAATCCAACCACATTAAGAGCGACCTCCGGCCTTGGCTATTTGGAAAACAAATACGACCTACTTTCTCCCAAGTACTTACCCAGATATATCGATGAGTTCTCAGAGAAGATTGCAAAAATGGATGTAGACGGTGTTTCCTTAAGAGACTTAGGTAATTACTTACATTCCGATAAGAAACGAACCAACGTGATTACCAGAGAAGAAGCATATGACGTAATGATGGGACAGTGGGAAACCTTGGAGACTACCGGTAAAAATCTGATGGCTACCGCAGCCAATGATTATACCTTCGGTTATGTGACCGATATCATCAATGCACCGATTATGCCGAATAACTTCTTTATTGTGGATGAAGATATTCCGCTTTATGAAATGATTATTCATGGAAATATCAATTACTCTACAGAGCTTTTGAATTTCTATGACCAGCAGGACATGACAGAGGTCATCCTGAATATGATTGAATATGGTGCAGCTCCTCACTATGTATTTACCTGGGAGGAATCCAGTAAGATGAAGCAGACGGCGTTAAACCGCTACTATGCTACCACTTATGCAAACTGGAAGGATGAGGCCGTGGATGTGTATAATCAGGTGAACACAGCCTTAAAGGAAGTCTCCGGCGCTACCATGATTAATCACGAAATTATTGACAGTGATTTACGAAAGGTGACTTATGACAATGGTGTCATCATCTATATAAATTACGGAGATACAGAAAAAACAGCTGATGGTATCACCATTAGTGCAAACAGCTATGAAATGGAGGGGATTTAAATATGGCAAAACGTAAAGCTAAATTATCTCTTCTCCAGAAGCGTATGCGGACGGGATATTTATTTATCCTTCCCTGGTTTATAGGGTTCCTGCTCTTTTATGTGCGTTCCCTGATAATGACCGGACAGTTCGCATTCTCCACCCTGGAAATGAATGCGGGCGAGGGTGGATATACCCTGACCTTTGCAGGTCTGGATAATTTTATCTATGCCTTCCGTGCCCATGCTACCTTTAAACAGGTATTGACCACCTCCATCGGCAATATGCTGGTGGATGTGCCGCTGATTATTTTCTTCAGTTTATTTATGGCACTGCTTCTCAATAAGAAATTCCCGGGAAGATTCATCATTCGAGCGATTTTCTTCCTGCCGATTATTTTAAATGCAGATGCCATTACCGCAGCACTGGAGCTTTCCGCAGCCATGATGAATGGTGGTATTTCCACCATGGCGACAGAGGTTGTGGAAACGGCCACAGCTACCAGCTCCGGTATGGATATGGATTACTTTATCGACTTATTTATGAGTCTGGGTATTCCTACCTCACTGCTGGATTATGTAATGGCTGCAGTTGCACGAATCAATGATATTATCTCCGCTTCCGGCGTGCAGATTATCATTTTTATCGCTGCACTGCAATCCATCCCCGGTTCCATGTATGAGGTAGCCAAGATTGAAGGTGCTACCGGCTATGAAACCTTCTGGAAGGTAACCTTCCCCATGGTAATGCCACACATTATCACCAACGTGGTGTATACCATTATTGACAACTTTGCGCGAAGTGAGGTTGTAGAGCTTGCTTATGAAACAGCGTTTACCCAATTTAAATATGGACTCAGCTCTGTATTCAGTTTAGTAAGTACCATTATTACATGCATTATTTTAGTGGTGGTTGTAGGCTTCATTCAGAAGAAGACCTTCTACTACAACTAAAGGAAAGGGGAAAGAGTAATGACACAATATTTTAATGCCATAGCAAAAACTTTTCAGGATAATGACCAGCGAAAAAGTCTGATGAATGATGTGAAAAATCTGCTTTTAAATATTGGAAGAATCCTTATCCTGATTGGTGTAAGCTATGTAATTCTTTCTCCTATTATCGGTATTATCGTGAATTCTATTTCATCCAATAAGGATGCGGTAAATCCGATGGTGTACGTATTACCCCAGGAGCCTACCTTAGATAAGTATCGGCTGGTAATTGAGCGTATGGATTATTTTCCTACGATACTAAGAGATTTGGCTTATTCCGCTTCGCTGATGGTGATTCAGATTCTGGTCTGTTCTATGGTGGGATACGGCTTTGCAAGATTTAATTTCCCATTTAAATCACTGCTTTTTGGTTTTGTGGTAGTAATGATTGTTATTCCGGGACATAGCATCATGCTTCCTCTTTACATGACCTTCAAGGAATTTGACCCTCTTGGTATTGCAACGGCGCTTACCGGTGCACCCATCAATCTGATGGGTACGCCGATACCCATGTATATTATGAC